>NZ_JBJGYT010000013.1:0-123043 GCF_054050135.1 Geodermatophilus sp. SYSU D00705
ACCCGCCGACCCCCCCGCGGCCCCCCCACCACCCCCCCCCACCCCCCCCCCCCCCCCCCCCCCCCCCCCCCCCCCCCCCCCCCCCCCCCCCCCCCACGGGCGGGTCAGGCCTTGGGGCCGCCCGCGGCGTAGACGACCTGCCCGGAGACGAAGCCGGCGCCCTCGCTGACGAAGAACGACACCAGGTGGGCGATGTCCTCGGGCTGCCCGACGCGCTGCACCGGGATCTCCTTGGCCGCGCCGGCGATGAAGTCCTCGAACGGGACGCCGAGGCGCTCGGCGGTCGCCTTGGTCATCTCGGTCTGGATGAACCCGGGGGCGATGGCGTTGGCGGTGACGCCGAACTTGCCCAGCTCGATGGCGAGGGTCTTGGTGAAGCCCTGCAGGCCGGCCTTGGCCGCCGAGTAGTTGGCCTGGCCGCGGTTGCCCAGCGCCGAGGTGCTCGACAGGTTGACCACGCGACCCCAGCGGGCCTCGATCATGTGCTTCTGCACCGCGCGGGTCATGAGGAACGCGCCACGCAGGTGGACGTTCATGACCGTGTCCCAGTCGGACTCGGTCATCTTGAACAGCAGGTTGTCGCGGGTGACACCGGCGTTGTTGACCAGGACGGTCGGCGCGCCCAGCTCGGCGGCGACGCGGCCGACCGCGGCCTCCACCTGCTCCGGGTCGCTGACGTCGGCACCGACGGCGAGTGCCCGGCCCCCGGCGGCCTCGATGGCCTGCACGGTCTCCTTGCCGGCGGTCTCCTCCAGGTCGACCACGCCCACGGCGAACCCGTCCTGCGCCAGTCGCAGGGCGGTGGCCGCGCCGATGCCGCGCGCGGCCCCGGTCACGATGGCCACGCGGGCGCCGGTGCTGCTTGCCTCGCTCATACGGGAGATCCCTTTCGTGTCTGCACCTTCCGGTGCGCTGCCGACACGGTACGGCGGCGAGGCGGGAGGGCTACCGACCGGTAGCCCCGGCGCGTCGGCGTCCCGGAGGACCCCCAGGTCAGGGCCAGATGCTGGCGACGACGATCGCGGCGACGGCGACCTGCACGGCTCCCAGCACGAGGCTGGCGGGGTGGAAGGCCACCTCGGTGACGTGGGCGCCGAGCTTGCCGGGGGTGATGAGGTCGAGGACGACGAACGCGACGGCCTGGAGCAGCACCCCCAGCACCCCGAAGACCACGGTGTAGAGCAGCGCCTCGCCGAAGCCGTTCGTGGCGTTCGTCCAGATCGCGGCGAACACGACGGCGCCCTGGCCCAGGAAGCCCGTGGCCAGCACGAGGCCGGCGTTGACCGACCGCTCCTCGTGGATGTGCCGGCCGAGGCGACCGGGGGTGAGCAGGTCGAGGACGACGAAACCGAGGGTCAGCAGCGCGATGCCGAGCCCGGTGTAGGCAACGGCGTAACCGATGCTGGCCAGCACGATGGACCTCCGACGGTCGGGGACTCGGGCGGGACAAGTCCTACCGCACGGCGGTCCGATCCCCCTCCCGGCGTGCCGCTGGACCGCCGCCTCAGCCGGCCCGGACGACGTCCACCCGGTCGAAGCCCTCCTCCGGCGCGGGCGGCACGAACCGCGCGGCGGTGCCGAACAGCCCGGCCAGGGGCACGCGGGCGCGGCCCTCGCGGGTGCCGTTGCGTGCCACACAGGTGTCGACGGGGGTGTCGACCCAGACGGCGCGGACGCCGGCGCCGGCGGCGCGGGCCGCCGCGACGAGCGGGGCGCGGTCCTCCGGCGTGGGGTTGGTGTTGTCCACGACGATGCTCGCGCCCCGCGCCAGCAGCTCGGCGACCACCCGCCGCTGGCGTGCCTCGCGGCGGCGGGCGTTGGGCCAGTGGTCCTTGCTGACGACCACGTGGGTGCCGGCGAGGTGCTCGCCCACCCACGTGGACTTCCCGCTGCCCTGCAGGCCCGCCATCACGACGAGTTCCTGCCCGGCCGGTGCCTGGGTCAGGCCGACTGCCGCAGCGGGGTCACCTCGGCGTCGTCCGGCGTGCGGCGCGGCGCCGGGTGCTCCACCAGCGCGAGCACCCGTCCGGCCATGAACCGGGCCGTGCGGACCGGGGTGCCCCCGCGGGTGCTCTCGGTGACCTCCACGAGACCCCGGCCGTGGGTCACGTCCACCCGCCGTCCGGCGCGGGTGGCCTCGATGTCGTAGGTGCGGGTCGTGCCCCCGGCATCGATCACGACCTCGACGCGATCGCCCTTCATCTGTGCCTCCGAAGACGTCTCGCCGGGCGGCGTGCCCGACATGGTGACAACGTCCTCCGGGGGTCTGACATTCCGTGCTGACCTGCGCGTTCAGTCCCCGGACCGGCCCTGCGCAGGGGCCGGTTCCCCGGTGTCCGGCACCGGCGGCTCCTCTCCCGGGGCGGGCGCGTCGGAGTGCCGCCGGCCGGGCAGGTGCGGCTGGAGCGCGCGCACCGACGCGAGCGCCGCCCGCCGGGCGTGGGTCCGCTGCCGGGCGCGGCTGGTCCGCGGGGCCCGCGGCTCCTCGCGCAGCAGGGCGTCCAACCAGTGGCCCCGCGGGTCGACGTCCACGAGCATCGCCTTGACCAGCAGCGTCAGCGGGATGGCCAGCAGCGCACCCAGCGCGCCGAGCACCCAGCCCCAGAACAGCAGCGCGACGAAGGTGACCGTCATGGACAGGCCCACCGAGTCGCCCACGAACCGGGGCTGGATCAGCGTCTGGACGACGAAGTTGAGCAGCGCGTAGACCGCGACGACCACCCAGAAGGTCGACCACCCGCCGCTGAGCAGGCCCAGGATGGCCGGGGGCACCAGCCCGAGGACGAACCCGATGTTGGGCACGTAGTTGGTGATGAACGACAGCAGCCCCCACACCACCGGCAGCGGGATGCCGATGATCGCCAGCGCGATCCCGTCCCCGATCGCGACGATCCCCCCGAACACCGTGCTGACCAGCAGGTAGCTGCGGGTGCCGCGGGCGAACAGGCCCAGCGCGATCGGCAGGTGCGGGCGCTCGGTGGCCACCAGCGCCAGCCGCCGTCCGAACCCGCCGGACTCGATGGCGAGGAAGACGATCGACGACAGCAGGAGGACCAGCGTGGTCGCGGCGTCCGAGACCCGGGAGAGCAGCCCGGTGGCGACGCCGACCAGCTGGCTGTAGTCGAACTGCGCGACCAGGTCCGACAGCTGCCCGGAGACGATGCCCCGGTCGTTGAGGTCGTCGACCACCGACGCCAGCAGCTGCTCGGCCGAGCCGGCGTAGTCGGGCAGCAGGTTGGCGAACTGGGCGATCGACACCACCAGCAGCGCCACGAAGGCCAGCAGGATGCCCCACACCAGCACGAGCAGGACCGTGGCGCTGAGCCAGCGCGGCCACCCGTGCCGCTGCAGGAAGCGCTGCACCGGCATGAGGGCGATGACGACCACGAGGGCGAGCAGCACCGGGCCGACCAGCCAGGCGATCGACCGGACGCCGGCGATCGCGATCGTGGCCGCCGCGCAGCCGACCAGCAGGACCAGCCAGCGCGGCAGCCCCGCGGTCGAGGGGCCGAGCTCCGTGCGGGTGACGGCCTCGGCGGCCGCGCCGGACGCCGCCTCACCGGAGACCGCCCCGGCTGCCGCGGCCCGGTCGACCGCGGCGGCCGCGACCGAGGTCTCCTCGGCGGCGGCGTCGTGGACCGCGGCGGCCACCTCGGCCGGGCCAGGCGCCGCGGGGGTGTCGGTCCCGGTGCCCGGGAGCCGCTGGGAAGCGACCATCGTCCGCGCCGGCTCAGCCCGCGGCGCGGACGTCGGTCCGCCGCCCGCCGGCCGTCTCGACGTCGCTCGTGCCCATGTGCACTCCGCCTCTCCCCCGTGCGGCGCCCGCAGTACCCGGGCACCAGCGTGGCATGCCGGGCCGGCGGGCTCAGTACCCGCACCGTCCGGCAGCGCGGCCTTCGCGCTCAGCCGAGGGCGACCCGGTCGGTGAGGGCCAGCACGCGGCGCCAGACGTCGGCGCAGGCCTCGGCCCAGTCGCCGTACGCGCGGTCGAAGAACGAGTGCGGCGCGCCGTCGTAGACGGCGGTCTCCACCTCCGCGCCGCCGGCGCGCAGCTTGGCGGCCAGCTCCAGCTGGTCCTCCACCGGCGTCGCACTGTCGGCCCCGGCGATGACCATCAGGGTCGGCCGCGTGGCGGGGGCCTCGCCGACCATCGCCGGCCGGCCGTAGAAGCCGACGCAGGCGGCCACGTCCAGGTCACCGCCGGCCAGCCGCCACGAGTGGCTGCCGCCGAAGCAGAAGCCGACGGTCACCACCGGCAGGTCCGGGCGGGTGCGCTCGCGCAGGTAGGCGATCGCCGCGGCGACGTCGGCGTCCACGCCCGCGGGAGTGGTCTGCGGGATGTGCGTCTGCCAGTCGAAGTCCTGCTCGCGGGTGCCCGTGGGCGGCAGCTCCGCCGTCCGCCCGAAGTAGTCGACGGCCAGGGCGGGGAGCCCGGCCTCGGCGAAGCGCTCCGCGAGGGCGACGTAGTAGGGGTGCAGCCCGCGGATGTCGGGCAGGACGACGACCCCGACGCGGGCCGGGCCGTCGGGTGCGGCGTAGGCGGCGGCGAACTCGGTGCCGTCGGCCGCGGTCAGGGTCAGGGTGCCGCGCTCGGCGACGTCGCCGCTGCGGGGCGGCGCGGGTGGGCGGCTGTCGGTGTCGTGGCACATGACCGGTGTTCTACCGGGCCGGGCGCCGCCCCCCCGGCCCCGGGTCAGGTGTCGGCGGCGTCGTCGGCCGCGGCCGGGGAACCGCCGAAGACGCCGGCGGCGACCTCGCGGCGGGCGTCGGCGAGCCAGTGGTGCTGCTTGTCGGCCTGCTCGATGAGCCGGTGGAACAGCGCGGCGTCGATGCGCGGATCGGTCTCGGCCAGGGCGCGCAGCGTCTCGAAGCCGGCCCGCTTGGCCAGCACGGCGGTGGCGATGAACTCGAGCTCGACGACGTCCGACAGCGGCGACCGGGACAGCAGGTGCCCGTTGAGCTTCGCCCGCGACACCTTCTCGCCCAGCCACGAGATGGCCTGCTTGTACTGCCGGACCGGGATGCCGAGGGTCCGCATGGTCGACTCCAGGGCCGACCGTTCCTCGCGCAGCTCGTCGAGCAGCTCCTCCATGCGCTGCTCGTACGCCCCGCCGCGGTGCCGGCCGAGCATCCGGCTGACCAGCTCGATCCCGCCGGTGGCGGCGGCCAGGTGGTCGTTGGTGTAGACGCCGAGCAGCTCGACGTTGCGGATCCCGCCTGAGGCGGACGGCTCGGGCACGGGCTCTCCCAGGGGGCGGACGGCGGTGGCGCCCCATTCTCGCTGCCCGGTGATCACCGCGCGCGACGACGGCGTCCGGGGAGGTCAGCCCTCGGCGCGGGTGAGCAGCCGTGCCGCGGTCGGCCGCAGCTCCCGCTCCAGCTCCCACAGCCCCGCCGCCAGCCGCTGGCCGACCGCCTGCCGGGAGATGCCGAGCGCGGCGGCCGCCCGGGCCTGGGTGCGGCCGCCGGCCACCAGCTCGATCGCCTCCCACGCCTGGGGGCTGCGCCGCTGGACCACGACGGCCAGGGCGGTCAGCACCGCCTGGGCGTCGGCCGCCTCCGGCGGCACCGCACCGCGGACGGCCAGCCGGGTGCCGCGCTGACCGGCGGCGTCGGCCGCGCGACGCCCGGACAGCAGCGCGGGGCCGCCGGGCCGCCCGCCGTCGAGGACCGGTCCGGCACCCACCCCGACGGTCCAGCCGGGCGCGCGCACCAGCCCCAGGACGACGTCGACCACCGCGGTCGGATCGGCCAGGACGCCCTGCAGCTCGCCGTCCCCCACCCGCGCGAACGGCCACACCGCCGGCAGCTCGCCCAGGCGGCCCAGCACCGCCTCCACCTGCCCGGACCCGTCACCGCCGGAGGGGACGGCGGTCACCACGAACGGCACCGGGCAAGCCTGTCAGCTTTCTCCGGGCCGGACCAGGACCTACATCCGCCTGGCGACCTCCGGCGGGAACCCGCCGGTCGCGACCGGGCCCCAGCGCTCGATCGTGACCCGGAGCAGCGACTTGCCCTGGCGGGTCATCGCGGCGCGGTACTCGTCCCAGTCGGGGTGCTCGCCGCTGATCGACCGGAAGTAGTCGACCAGCGGCTCCAGCGCCTCGGGCAGGTCCAGCACCTCGGCGCGGCCGTCGAGCTGCACCCAGGGCCCGTCCCAGTCGTCGGAGAGCACGCACAGGGAGACGGCGGGGTCGCGGCGGGCGTTGGCGACCTTGGCCCGCTGCGGATAGGTGGAGACGACGATGCGCCCCTCGCCGTCCAGCCCGCAGGTCACCGGGGAGAGCTGGACTCCCCCGCTGCTCCGGCGGGTCACCAGCAGCGCCTTGTGGCGGGGGCGCAGGAACTCCTCGAGCGCGGCCCGGTCGACCCGGTCGGCTGTGGCGGTCTTCGGCATGGGCCGACGCTACGACCCGTGCCCGGTGATCGTTTCCGCACGTCCCGGAACGGACATCCACCTCCCGTGACCTCGCGCATGAGACTCCCAGGGTCCGGCCGCTCCGCCGCGGCGGAGGAGCCGGCTCGCGTCGAGCGGCGCGAGCACGTCGCCGACCCCGACGCGGCCGCCGTCACCGGCGCCCCGGCCCCGTCCGCGCAGCGCGGTCCCCGCGTGCGCCGGGCGATGCGGTCCCTCGCCGTCGCCTCGGCTCAACTGCTGCTCATCACCGGCGCGGTCGTCGTCATCGGGTGGGTGCTCGGCAAGCTGTGGGTGATCCTGCTGCCGATCGTCCTGGGCCTGCTCTTCGCCACGGTGCTGTGGCCGCCGACCCGTTTCCTGCGCAAGCACCGCTGGCCGCCCGCGCTGGCCGCGTCCGTCGCCCTGCTCGGCTTCCTCGCGGTGATCGGCGGCATCGTCGCGGCCATCGCGCCCCAGGTCGGGGACCAGGTGGGCGAGCTGGCCGACCAGACCGCCGCCGGGCTGCAGCAGGTGCAGACCTGGCTGCAGGGCCCGCCGTTCAACATCGGCGAGGACCAGATCGGGCAGGCCGTCGACAACGCCATCAACTCGCTGCAGGACAACGCGCAGAACGTCGCCGGGTACGCGCTCACCGGCGCCTCGGCCGTCGGGAACGGGCTGATCAACCTCGTCCTGGCGCTGGTGCTGGCGTTCTTCTTCATCAAGGACGGCCCGCGCTGGGTGCCGTGGCTGGCGGCGCAGACCGGGCCGAGGGCCGCGCCCCACGTGGCCGCGCTGTCGCAGAAGACCTGGAGCACCCTCTCGGAGTTCATCAAGCAGCAGGCCCTGGTCGGCTTCGTCGACGCCTTCTTCATCGGCCTGGGGCTGTGGATCCTCGACGTCCCGCTGGTGCTGCCGCTGGCCGTGCTGACCTTCTTCGGCGCCTTCATCCCGATCATCGGTGCGTTCGTCGCCGGCGCCTTCGCCGTGCTGATCGCCCTGGTCGACGAGGGCTTCACCGTCGCGCTCATCGTGTTCGGGATCGTGCTGCTGGTGCAGCAGATCGAGGGCAACGTGCTGCAGCCGATCATCCAGGGTCGCGGGTTCAACCTGCACGCGGCGGTGGTGATCCTCGCGGTCACCGCCGGCGGCAGCCTGGCCGGCATCACCGGCGCCTTCCTCGGCGTCCCCGTGGCCGCGCTCATCGCCGTCATCTACCGGTACGTCCGCGACCAGCTCGACGCGCGTTCTCCCGACGTCGCCGACGACGGCACCCGGCCGGAGATCCGGGGCGACGAGACCGGCGCGGAGGTGACGCGGGAGCAGGTCGCGCCGCCGGCTCCAGGCGGCAGCAGCCGGCCCTCGCACCAGGGTCTCGGGGACGGCGACTCCCGCGGCTGAACCGGGAATGCCCGCCACGCGCCGTGACTTGATCATGAGCGAGACCCGAGTTCCAGGAGGCATGACCCGTGGCGCACCGACCGGAGGAGCTCGTCGAGCTGCTCCCCGAGGCCCAGCCGTTCCTCACCCGGGAGGCGGCGGTGACCGGGGCGGAGCAGCGGCGTGGCCTGGTCCTCGTCCACGACCTCGCCGGTGAGTTCGACGCCGCCCACGCCGGCGCGCTGGCCGGCTCCCACCTGCTGGCCAGCCTGCCCCACGAGGTGATCGCGCGGTTCGACGTCGACAGCCTCATCGACTACCGCGCCCACCGGCCGCGGATGACCTTCAACGGCGACCACTACGAGTCCTTCAGCGCACCCGAGCTGCTGCTCTACGCCGTGGAGGACGACGCCGGCGAGCCGTTCCTGCTGCTGCACGGCGCCGAGCCCGACTTCGCCTGGGAGCGGTTCATCGCCGCGGTGGCCGGGCTGGTGGAGCGGCTGGGCGTGACGTCGGTCGTGGCGCTGCAGGCCATCCCGATGCCGGTGCCGCACACCCGCCCGGTGACGGTCACCGCGCACGCGACGCGCCGTCCGCTCATCGCCGAGTACCCCGTGTACTGGGGCGAGATGCGCATCCCGGGCAGCGTCGCCGCGCTGCTGGAGCTGCGCATGGGCGAGGCCGGCGTCGACGCCTGTGGCGTCGCCGCGCACGTGCCCCACTACCTCGCGCAGACGACGTTCCCGGCGGCCTCGGTCACCCTGCTCGAGCACCTCTCCCGGCTCACCGGTCTGCACCTGCCGACCGAGACGCTGCGCGAGGCCGCCGAGGCGCACCGCACCGAGGTCGACGAGCAGATCGCCCGCAGCAGCGAGAACACCGCCGTGGTCGCGGCGCTGGAGCAGCAGTACGACCAGTTCACCTCCGCCCGGGAGGGCAGCGAGCTGCTCAGCGAGATCGGCGAGGTGCCCAGCGGCGAGGAGATCGGCGCGGAGCTGGAGCGGTTCCTGGCCGAGCAGGAGCGCCGCCGCGGGGAGTGATCGGCGGCGCCCCCCGAGCGTCCGGAGGCGGGGATGCCTCAGGCGAAGACGATGGTCTTCTCGCCGTCGACGATCACGCGGTCCTCCACGTGCCAGGTGACCGCCTGGGCGAGCACCTGCCGCTCGACGTAGCGGCCGATCCGCCGCATGTCCTCCACCGAGGCGCGGTGGTCGACGCGGGCGACCTCCTGCTCGATGATCGGCCCGGCGTCCAGCTCCGGCGTGACGTAGTGCGCGGTCGCCCCGATCAGCTTGACGCCGCGGTCGTGGGCCGCCTGGTACGGGTTCGCCCCGACGAAGGCCGGCAGGAAGCTGTGGTGGATGTTGATCAGCCGCTCCGGGAACCGGCTGCAGAAGTCGGCCGACACGATCTGCATGTAGCGGGCCAGCACCACCAGGTCGACGTCGCCGACCAGCTCCAGCGCGCGGGCCTCGGCGTCCGCCTTGGTGTCCGGCGTCACCGGGACGTGGTGGAACGGGATGCCCGCCGAGCGGGCGACCGGCTCCAGGTCGCGGTGGTTGGAGACGACGGCGGCGATCTCCGCCCGCAGGTCGCCGGAGCCCACCCGGTACAGCAGCTCCTGCAGCACGTGGTCGGTCTTGCTGACGAAGACCGCCAGCCGCGGCCTGGCCGCCGCCTCGGTCAGCCGCCAGGTGAGCTGCCACTCGCGGGCCAGCAGCGCCAGCGCCCCCTCGAGCTGGTGGCGGCGGGCGGCCAGGTCGGCGAGGAAGAACTCCAGCCGCAGCGTGAAGGTGCCCCCGACCGGGTCGGAGGAGTGCTGCTGCGACTCGGTGATGTTCGCGCCGGCGTCGGCCAGCAGGCGGGACAGCACGGCGACGATCCCCGGCCGGTCCGGGCAGCGGACGACCAGGCGTCCGACGTCGGTCAGCCGGTCGTCGCGGGGACCGAGGGAGGGCAGCTCAGCAACGGACACGGGGATCGAGGATGCCAGGCCCGCCGATGGCCTCCTCCATGGCACCGCCCCGAGCGCGCGAGGGGTCGGGAGGAGAGGTCCTCTCAGACGGACGGCAGGACGGCGCGCTCGGCCCCCGCGATGTCGAACAGGTCGCCGTACTCCTCGACCCGGGCCAGCACCTCCTCGGTGCGGAAGCGCAGCGATCCGGGGTCGGCGCCGTCCACGACCGCCTCGACCTCGTCCCAGCCGATCGGGGCCGACACCGTGGCGTCCGGGCGGGCGCGCAGCGAGTACGGGGCCACCGTCGTCTTGGCCGGGTTGTTCTGGCTCCAGTCGATGAGCACCTTGCCGGGGCGCAGGACCTTCTCCATGCGCCAGACGACCTCGTCCGGGGTCTCCGTCGCCAGCTCCTGGGCGAGGTGCCTGGCGTAGCGGCTGGGGTGCTCCCGGTCGGTCACCCGGATCGGCGCGTACACCTGCATGCCCTTGGAGCCCGACGTCTTGACCACCGGGTCCAGCCCGTCCTGGACCAGCCGCTCGCGCAGCCGCTCGGCGACCTCGCAGCACTCGAGGATCCCGGTGTCGGGCCCCGGGTCGAGGTCGAGCACGAGCAGGTCCGGCAGCGCAGGCTGCAGCCTGCTGCCCACCTGCCACTGGGGCACGTGCAGCTCGAGCGCGGCGAGGTTGGCCGCCCAGGCCAGGTCGGCGACGGTCTCGAGGATGACCATGTCGAGGGTCTCCCGGCCACGGGAGCTGCCCGGGCTCGGGACCGTCACGCGCCGCACCCAGTCGGGAGCGTGCCGGGCGCTGTTCTTCTCGAAGAACGCCTGCCCCTCCACCCCGTCGGGCCAGCGGGTGAAGGTGACCGGCCGGCCCGACAGGTGCGGCAGCAGCACCGGGGCGATCCGCACGTAGTAGTCGATCACCTGCGCCTTGGTGAAGGAGACCTCCGGGAAGAGCACCTTCTCCAGGTTGGAGACGGTCAGCTGTCGCCCCTCCACCCGCACCAGCTGACGGCTCACGGACACCTCCGTACCCGCTGCGCGCTCACCACTCCTCCACGACGTCCTCGGGGACGAGGTCGTCGCGCAGGCCCCGCCACGAGGGGTGCCGCAGCCGGCCGTCCGCCGTCCAGACGGCGAAGGCGACCTCACCGACGAGGTCCGGCTCGACCCACCGGGCGTCGCGCGTGACCTCCCGCGGCAGCGCGCCGACGAACGGACTGCCGGCGCGCGGGGTGAACAGCGCCTCGAGGTCGCGCAGCGCCTGGGCGGTGAACCCGGTGCCGACGTGGCCCACGTAGACGAACCGGCCCTCGTCGTCGTGGACGCCGACCAGCAGCGACCCCACTCCCCCGGCCCGCCGGCCCTGCCCCGGCCGCCAGCCGCCGACGACGACGGACTGGGTGCGGACGTTCTTGACCTTGAGCCACTCCGCACCGCGCTGGCCGGGCCGGTACGGGGAGTCCAGCCGCTTGGCGACCACGCCCTCCAGCCCGTTCTCCCGGCTGGCGGCCAGCACCGTCTCCCCACCGCCCCGGAACCACGGCGTGCCCGCCCAGCGGGCGCCGCCGACGCCGAGGGCGTCCAGGCGCTCGCGGCGGCGCACGTACGGCAGCCCGCAGAGGTCCGAGCCGTCGAGGGCGAGCAGGTCGAACACCAGGTAGGTGACCGGTGCGGCGGCGGCCATCCGGGCCACCTCGGGGCCGGTGCGGTGCATCCGGCCCTGCAGCGCCCCGAAGTCCGGCCGGCCCTGCGCGTCGAGTGCGACCACCTCGCCGTCGAGGACGGCGTCGTGCCCGGCCAGCGGCGCGGGCAGGCGGCCCAGCTCGGGGTAGCGCACGGAGATGTCGGTGCCGCTGCGCGCCCACAGGGTCAGCGCGCCGCCCCGCACGACGGCGACCGCCCGGACGCCGTCCCACTTGAACTCGTAGCCCCACTGCGCGTCCTGCTCCGGTGGCGGGAGCGCCGCCGCCGTGGCCAGCATCGGCGGCGGCACCGTGGCCGGCGCGGCCACCTCAGGCGGTGCGGCGGGCGCGCTTGGCCGGCTGGTCCGCCGGGGCCTTCTTCGCCGCCGGGGTCTTCTTGGCGGCCGTCGTCTTCTTCGCGGCGGGGGGCTTCTTCTCGGCCGTCGCCTTGCGCGCCGCCGTCTTCCGGGCCGGGCGCGGCTCGGCGTCGTCGTCCGCGGGGGCGGGGGCGCGCTTGGCCGCGGTCGCCTTCTTCGCCGGCGCGCGCCGCGGGGGCTCCGCGTCCTCGGCCGGGGCGCCGCCCCGGGCCTGCTCGACGCTGCGGCGCAGGGCGCTCATCAGGTCGACGACGGCCGCGCCGGAGTCGGCGGTCTCCGGCAGCGGCTGCACCTCGCCGCCGCTCTGCTTGGCCTCCAGCAGCGAGGCCATGGCCTCGCGATAGTCGTCGGTGAAGGCGGTGGGGTCGAACTCCCCGGTCATCGAGGTGATCAGCGCCTCGGCCATCTGCAGCTCCTGCGGCCGGACGGCGATGTCCTCGTCGAGGAAGGCGAAGTCCGGACGCCGGATCTCGTCGGGCCAGCGCATCGTGTGCAGCACCATGACGCCCTCGCGCACCCGCAGCGCGGCCAGCGACTCCCGCGAGCGGATCGCGATCTTGGTGATGGCGACCTGCCCGGCGTTCTCCAGCGCGTCGCGCAGCAGCACGTAGGGGCGGGTCGCGGAGGCGTCGGGCTCCAGGAAGTAGGTCTTCTCGAAGTGGATCGGGTCGATCTCGTCCTGGTCGACGAACTCCAGCACCTCGATCTCGCGCCGCGTGGTCAGCGGGAGCTCCTCGAAGTCCTCGTCGGTGAGGACCACCAGCTGGCCGTCGGGCAGCTCGTAGCCCTTGGCGATCTCGGAGTACTCGACCTCCTCGCCGTCGATCGAGCAGACCCGCTTGTACTTGATCCGGCCCCCGTCGGTGGCGTGCACCTGGTTGAACCGGATGTCGTGGTCCTCGGTGGCGGTGTACAGCTTCACGCCGATGCTCACCAGGCCGAAGGACACCGCGCCGCGCCAGATCGACCGCATGCCGCTCTCCTCCGCAAGGCCCGTCCCAGACCGCGGGCGGGGAAGGCCGGAGCGGTCAAGATCGCAGGATAGGTCCGTTCCCCCGGCCGCGGCAGGTCGAACCCCCCGCGTCTCGCCCGTACGGGTGGGCTACTGCACCCCCTCGTCGTCCCCGGGCTCGAGGGCACCGTTCTGGATGGCGTCATAGGCGAACTGCAGGACGTCGGAGCCGGCGACGGCGGTCATCGTCAGCGCGGCCAGCCGGGTGGCGTTCGGGGCGGCCACGTAGGCGAACACGAACGCCGTGCCCACCCACTGGGCCAGGCAGAACGGGCAGGTGAGCAGCTCCCCGACGGCGTGCTTGACCCCGCCGTGCTCGCGCACCTCCTCGGCCACCTCCGCGTGCCCCGACGGCCCCTGGAACGCGGTGAACGGCGCGCGCAGGGGGCTGGTCACCGGGTCCTTGGCGATGCGGCGGGCCAGCCGGAAGGTGCCGACCGTCAGCAGCACGGCGTCCCCCAGCGGTATGCGACGGGGCAGCGGCCGCCCCGAGGCCCGGACGACGGCCGCGCCGGCGGCCACCACGGCGCTGTACACCCCCATCGCCCCGAGGTCCCCGCCCAGCGGGCGCGGCTCTCCCTGTGAGTACTCGCGCTTCTGGATGCGGGCCCAGCGGCGGACCGGGGCCCCGATCCGCTGCACCTCGTCTGCGATCGCCATGGGCGCCCGCTACCCCACGCCTGCCGGACCCATGCCGGAACGGGACCGGCCGCGGGAGGACGAGGGTCACGCATGGCCGGGCACGCGGCGGGTAGGCCGGACCCCAGACGGCGGCCGGCTCCCCGGCCGCATCCGGCGAGCGCGGGCCACCCCGCGCAGAGGAGGCACCGCATGACGCAGCCCGAGGGCCAGACCGCCCGCGACGTGTTCCCCGAGGACGAGGGCATCCCCGAGGTCTCCCAGGACGACTCCCCCACCCAGGAGCGCGCCGAGGACCCGCAGTTCGCGCCGGTCCCGGGCGACGAGCCCGGCGCCAGCGTCGACTTCGGCACCACGTCGTTCGAGCAGGCGGAGGGCGAGTCGCTCACCGGCCGGCTGGAGCGGGAGGTGCCCGACGTCCAGCCCGGCGTCCGCGCCGCCGAGGACCCCCAGCGGGCCTCCCTGCAGCTCGAGCAGGACACCTCGACCACGCCGGACTCCGACTCCGGCACCAACCGCACCGCCGACGACGTCGAGGCGACCGCGGACCTGCCGGTCGGCGGCGAGGGCCCGGAGGAGGCCGCCGTCCACGTCGTCGACTGACGACCGGCGCCGGCTGGGCCCGGCCCCGGGCTCAGCCGGCGGTCTCCAGCGCCATCCGCTCGGCGAAGGAGTCCGCCGTGTCGAACGTCAGGCGGTGGACCCGGTCGAAGGTGTGCTCGCTCTTGCGGACGACGGTCCGGCCGTGCAGCCACACCGCGTCGTCGACCAGGTACCCCTCGCCGCGGCGGTAGAGGATGCAGGTGGCCGCGGCGTTGCTCGCGGCGATCAGGCCCGAGTCGTCCGGGTGGTCGTGGTATCCGAAGACCTCCTCGTAGGCCTCCATGTCCCACGGCAGCTCGCGGCGGATGAGGGTGAGCATCCGCGCGGCCCGCTCCTCGCCGAACGCGGCGGCGGCCAGCGTCCCGAACTCGGCCACCGACATCAGCAGCGAGGCACCCTGCCGGTCCGGGGCCGGCTCGTTGAAGACGTTGAGCAGGTAGCGGCCGGGGAAGATGTCGGCGTGCAGCGGGAAGGACCCGTCCTCGCTGCCCGACCCCATGCCGATCGGCGCCTTCATGCTCGTCGTGTGGTGCTCCGACGCCTCGGCGATGGCGCCCTTGAGCGCGGCGAGGAAGGCGTTGAGGTGGCCGCCGAGCGGCTGGGTCATCCGGGTCAGGTGCGCGAAGCCGCCGGCCGGCACCACCGGCACCCGCCACATCGACTCCCCCATGGCCCGGATCCCGGCACGGACGTCGGCGGGCAGCGCCTCCAGGTGGATCGACTCGTCCGGCGGGGCCCCGTAGGACTCGTTGCGGTACCACTCGAGCGCGACCCGGTGCGGCGTCGGCGGCTCCGCGGCGGCGAAGGCCTCCAGCACCGGCAGCCACGCCGGGTGCCAGGTCAGCCGCGGCCGGCCGAGCCGGGTACCCACCCGGGTGAGCACCGGGGTGGCGACGTCCGGCACGGTCGGCGCCGCCGCGGACGCGACCGGGCGGGCGAGGGCAGGCGCGGACGTGGTGCTGCTCATGGACGCTCCGGGGAGGGACGGGCACCCCACGCCGGGGCGACGCGGGCGGTCCGGACGCTAACCGGGCGGCGTGCCGGCAGCAGGCGCCACGCCAGTCGGGCCACGCACTTCTCACCTGCGGCTGCGTGCCGGGGGCGCGTTTGGCGCGTCCCGGGGCGGTTGTCTACCTTGGTACGGCGGTTGAGCAGGCAGCCGCGGCCACGCCGGCGTCGCACCGGCGGGGGACACGTTCGACGACGAGCGCGTCCGGGGGCCATGACACCGGGGGGCCGCACAGCGGTAGATTGACCTGGCGGTCGTGCCGTCGGGCACTGCCGTTGAGAGGAGCTCAGCCCGTGACCACATCCGACCTGCCTGCCGAGGGGCAGCCCGACGTGTCCACCGAAGGCACCGAGGCGCCCTTCGACGACGTGATCACGCTCTCCACCTCCACCGGGGACGACGGCGCGGTCACGGTGACGGTCGTCGGCGAAGTGGACACGTTCACCGCCCCGGTCCTCCGCTCGTCGCTGGACACCCAGCTCGAGCAGCAGCCGTCGAGCCTGGTCATCGACCTGTCCGGCGTGCAGTTCCTCGGGTCCGCCGGGCTCGCCGTCCTCGTCGAGACCCAGAAGTCGGCCCGCTCCCGCGAGGTCGACCTGCGCCTGGTCGCCACCACCCGCGCGGTCACCCGGCCGCTGGAGGTCACCGGCCTGATCGACCTGTTCACCATCGTGGACAGCAGCGCTCGCTGACGACGGGCCCCTGCAGGGGCCACACGACGAAGGCCCCGCCACCGGCGGGGCCTTCGTCGTCCTCGGCTCAGCCGGTGAGCATCTGGCAGACGGCCTGCTCGAGCACCTTCTGCGCCGTCCGGTCGTCGGGGGCCGAGGCCGCCTCCCCCAGCGCGGGCGCGATGGTCTCACCGCTCTCGAAGCGGTCGACGACCCGCGGGTCCACGTAGCTGGCCTTGCACACCGCCGGGGTGTTGCCGAGCGTCTCCGACACCCGCTCGTAGGCCTGCTTGACCACCCGCTTGCGGGCGGTCTTCGTCGCCGGCGCCGGGCTCTCGGCCAGGGTCGCGGCCATCAGCACGGTCGCGTTCCAGGTGCGGAAGTCCTTGGCGGTGATCTCCGCGTCGCTGACCTCCTTGAGGTAGGCGTTGACCTCGGTGCTGGTCACGTCGTGCCACACCCGACCGGGCCCGGTGGGGTCGTCCACCCAGTAGCCGAGCAGCTCGTCCCCGGTGTCGTCGGGCCGCTTGAGCAGCTCTCGGACGACGTCGGCGGTCGGCCGGTCGGTGAGCTCCAGCTCCCGCTCGATGCCGCCCTTGGCCGTGTAGGAGAAGAACACCCGTTCGCCCCGCACGCGCACGTGCTCCCGGCGCAGCGTGGCCAGCCCGTAGGTGCCGTTGTCCTCGGCGTACTGCTCGCTGCCGACCCGGAAGGCCCCGAGGTCCAGCAGCCGGACGGCGGCGGCGAGCACCCGCTCTCGGGTGAGCCCGCTGCCGGTGACCGCCCCCACCACCGCCTCGCGGACGTCGGGCAGCTGGTGGGCGATCTCGAGCACCCGCTCGTGCTTCTCGGCGTCGCGCCGGGCCCGCCACTGGTCGTGGTAGCGGTACTGGCGGCGGCCCGCGGCGTCCACCCCGGTGGCCTGGATGTGCCCGTTGGGCCAGGGGCAGATCCACACGTCCCGCCAGGCCGGCGGGATGGCGAGGGCGCGCACGCGGTCCAGGCGCTCGCCCCTGATCAGGGAGCCGTCGGTGTCGTAGTAGGCGAAACCGCGGCCGGCGCGCCGGCGTCGCCACCCGGGGCCGTGCACGTCGCTGCGGCGGAGTCTCACGCCGGGAGGATGCGCACCGGCGGCGTTCCCCAAACCGGAGCGCCGCCGCCGTTCCCCGTCAGCGCAGCTCGACCAACCCGGCCAGGCCGCTGATCTCCAGGATGTGCCGGGTCACGCCGCCGTCGGGGGCGTGCACCACCAGCCGCCACCCCTCGTCCCCGGCGATCCGGGCCATGGCGAGCACGACGCGCACCGCGGCACTGCTGAACAGGGTGACCGCGGTGAGGTCGAGCTCGACGCGGCCGGTGCCGCCGTGGCTGGCCTCCAGGAGGCGGATGCGCATCTGCTCGGCGCCGACGAGGTCCACCGCGCCCGAGGCCCGCACCACCGGCCGGTCGGCCGTGCGGTCCACGACGACCTCGGCGGTGCTGGTGCTGGCGTGCCGCTCCTCGATCTCGTCCGGGCTCCGGCGCAGCCGCATGCTGAGCGTGACGGTGGTGCCGTGCTCGCCCTGCAGCACCACGCCGTCGACCAGCTGCCGCATGATCAGCAGCCCCCGGCCGCGGTCGCCGGGGTCGCGGTCCGGCGGCCGCCAGCGGCCCTCGTCGCGGACGGTGACGGTCAGCAGGCCGTCGACGTCCACCGCGGCGGTCACGTACACCCGGCCCGGCTCGGTGCCGCGGTAGGCGTGCTCGACGGCGTTGGCGCAGGCCTCCCCCACCGCGACCATGACGCCGACCCGGTCCTGCTCGCCCATGCCCAGCGCCGTCAGCCAGCCGCCCAGCCGCCGGCGGACCGCGGGCAGGGACGACGGGACGGCGGGCAGGTCGAGGCCGACGGGCTCCGTCGTCTCCGCGCGCCGGTGGGCGACGAGGACGGCGATGTCGTCGGGCCGTTCCCCCGATCTCAGCAACCGCTCGACGACGTCGGCGGCCAGCCCGGCCGCCCCCTCCTCGTCGAGGCCGCCGGACCCGGTCAGCGCGTCGCGGGCGACCTGGGCCAGCCGGTCCAGGCCCTGGGCCGGCGGCGGCCCGGAGGCGGCCACGGCGCCGTCGGAGTAGAGGACGAGCGTGGCCCCCGGCGGCAGCTCGGCGGTCTCCACCAGGGTGGGCGCGCCGGGGAGGCTGCCGAGCGGCGGGCGGGCGGTCAGGGGCAGGAACGCGGTCGTCCCGTCGGCCCGCACGACCAGCGGCGCGGGGTGCCCGGCCGCGGCGTAGGTGATCCGGCCGGTCGCCGCCTCCAGGACCGCGTAGAAGACCGAGGCGCCCTCGACGTCGTCCATCTGGGTGGCGAACGCGTCGAGGGCGGCGACCACCGCCGCCGGCGACGGGTCCCGCAGCGCCACCGACCGCATGGCCCCGCGCAGGCGGCTCATCGCCCCGGCAGCCGGGACGCCGTGGCCGACGGCGTCACCGATGACCAGCGCCACCCGGCCGCGCCCGAGCGGGACGGCGTCGTACCAGTCGCCGCCGGCGGCGCGCACCGAGCTGGCCCGGTGGTAGCTCCCCGACAGCCGCAGATCGGGCAGGAGCGGCAGCGCGGGCGGCAACAGCGAGTGCTGCGCCAGCTCCACCACGTCGGCCTCCGAGGCCGGGCGCTCGACCGGCGGCACGGGGGCCGGGGTCGGCTCCAGGACCAGCAGCACGCCGGGCTCACCGGCGACCGTCAGCGGCTGAAGCACGACGCTCGTCGCCTGCCCGTCCGACCCTCGGGCGCCGTGGAGCGTCTCCGGGCGGCCGGTCCGCGCCACGGCGTCGGCCAGGTCGGCGACGGGCTGTCCAGCGACGGACGGGAGGTCGGCCCGGGTCGCCCCCAGCTGCCGCGCCCGGGCGTTGGCCCAGACCGGTTCCAGGGCCGGCCCGGCGAGGCAGTAGATCGCCGCCGGCGCCTCCTCCATCGCCGCGACCAGCACGGCTCCGCCCGCGTCCTCGACGGGACGGGACCCCGGTGGCGGGCTGTGCTGGCTGGCGTTCATCTGCGGCCAGGAAACAACAGGGCCAGGGGGGCGGCAACCGCGATCCCCCAGGTCGGTCCACGGGTTTGACGGCCCCCGGTGGCCGGGTATGGCCCTCCTTCGGGCGCCGTGGCCCTCCGCGACGCGCCGGTGTCGGCGGCCGGTCAGGCAGGATGGGTGCAGAGCCGCACGCGCGGGGTCTCCCGGCGGCGAGTGCGGAACGCAGAGGATGAGGAGCGGACGACGGATGGTGGACTCGAGGGGTGCCCTCGCGCACGACGGGCGGCGCGCCGAGCGACTGGAACTGCGGGTGCCCACCACCCCGACCCAGCTGCCCGCGGTTCGGGCGATGGCCGGTGACCTGGCGATGCGGATGGACTACGACCTCGACGCGGTCGAGGACCTCCGCCTGGCGGTGGACGAGGCGTGCGCGACGCTGGCCTCGGTGGTGTCGGGAGACCGGCGCCTGACCGTCGTGTTCGAGACGACGCGGGCCGGCCTGCACATCGACGCCTGGGTGCCCACGACCGAGGGCACCGACGTCCCCCGCGACGGCTTCGGCTGGGCGGTGCTGCACACCCTGGTCGACAACGTGGAGGCCGGGCCGGCCACGCAGGCGACCGTGCCGGCCGGAGACGGCTCCGGCGCGGCGGTCGCGGTCATCTCGATGGACAAGTTCCTGCCGGGCCAGCGCCCGGACCAGAAGCTCGGTGGCGCGGGCCAGAACGTCTCGGTCTCCCGGTGAGCCGGGGGGCAACCGCGAGGTCCCAGCCGGTCGAGGAGGACACCCTGCGCGACGACGACCGCCCGACCGCACCCGGCGAGGGAGAGGCCGCGTCCGCGGAGCAGCCGGTCGTGGTGCCCGACCCCCGCACCGAGACGGTGCCGGCAGACAGCGTGACGGACCCGGAGGCGGACGCCGAGCCGGAGGCAGACGCCGCGCCGGAGGCCGCGGCCGAGCCCGACGCCGCCCCGGTGTCGGACAACCGCCGCCGCGCCGAGCGCACCGCTCCCCTGTTCGCGGAGCTGGCGACGCTGGAGAAGGGCGACCCCCGGCGGGAGCGGCTGCGGGAGATCCTCGTCGAGGAGCACCTGCCGCTCGTCCGGCACTTCGCCCGCCGGTTCAGCAACCGCGGGGAGCCGTTCGACGACCTGCTGCAGGTCGGCACGCTCGGCCTCATCGCGGCGATCGACCGGTTCGACCCGACCCGCGGCGTGGAGTTCCTCTCCTTCGCGGTGCCGACGATCACCGGGGAGATCAAGCGCCACTTCCGCGACCAGGGCTGGTCGGTGCGGGTGCCGCGCCGGCTGCAGGAGCTGCACCTGTCGCTCAACGCGGCGGTCGGTGAGCTGGCCCAGAAGAACGGCCGCGCCCCGACCCCGTCGGAGCTGGCCGAGCACCTGGGCATCCCGCGCGCGGAGGTCCTGGAGGGGCTCGCCGTCGCCAACGCCTACCGCAGCAGCTCCCTGGACGAGCGGCTCTCCGGCGAGGACGACTCCCCCACCCTGGCGGCCACCCTCGGCGAGGAGGACGCCGCCCTCGAGGGCGTGGAGTACCGCGAGTCGCTGCAGCCACTGCTGGCCACGATCCCGGCCCGCGAGCGCCGCATCCTGATCCTGCGGTTCTTCGGCAACATGACCCAGTCCCAGATCGCCGCGGACATCGGCATCTCGCAGATGCACGTCTCGCGGCTGCTCAGCCAGACCCTGGCCAAGCTCCGCGAGGGCCTGCTCAAGGACTGAGTCACTGTCGACCTACCGGTCGGCACCGCTCGCGAGCTCGCAGCGGGCCCTGCAGGGCCGCGGGCTGCGGCACGGGCACGCGGTGCCCGTGCCGCAGCGCCATCAGGCCCGGGGCTCGCCGGCCTCGGGGTGCTCGAACTGCGCGCGCACCGTGGGGTCCGCAGCCGGGCCGCTGTCGCGCACGTCCTCGGTCACCTGGGACAGCGGCGGCGGGGTCGGCACCGCCGGTTCGGTGTCGGTGATGCTCGACAGCTCGATCCTGGCCTCGGGCTGGTCGGCCGCCGGCGGGAGCTGCGACTCGAACCAGCTGCTGGTGTCCAGTCCGCCGTCCCGTGGTCCGGACCCGGCGCCGTTGGCCGACGCGCCGACGTCCATCCACGACGACCCGCCCTGGGCGCCGCCCAGGTTGGCCAGCCCCTCCAGCGCCTTGCTGAACTCGCTGGGGACGATCCACATCTTGTTGGCGTCGCCCTGCGCGATCTGCGGCAGCGTCTGCAGGTACTGGTAGGCCAACAGCCCCTGGTCGGGCTTGCCGTCGTGGATGGCCTGGAAGACCGTCTCGATGGACTTCGCCTGGCCTTGGGCCTGCAGGAACAGCGCGGCCCGTTCACCCTCGGCGCGCAGGATCCGGCTCTGCCGCTCGGCCTCCGCCTCGAGGATCGCCGCCTGCTTCTTGCCCTCCGCCGAGAGGATGGCGGCGGCCTTCTGGCCCTCGGCCGTGGTGATCGCCGACTGCCGGGCGCCCTCGGCCTGCAGGATGATGGCCCGCTTGTCGCGGTCGGCGCGCATCTGCTTCTCCATCGAGTCCTGGATGGAGGGCGGCGGGTCGATCGCCTTGATCTCCACGCGGGCCACGCGCAGCCCCCACGGCCCGGTGGTGCCGTCGAGCACCGAGCGCAGCTGGCTGTTGATGCCGTCGCGGCCGGTGAGCGCGCCCTCGAGGTTGAGCCCGCCGACGACGTTGCGCAGTGTCGTGGTGGTCAGCTGCTCCATGCCGGTGATGTAGTTCGCGATGCCGTACACGGCCAGCCGCGGGTCGGTCACCTGGAAGTAGACGACGGTGTCGATGCCCACCTGCAGGTTGTCGGCGGTGATCACCGGCTGCGGCGGGAACGAGACGACCTGCTCGCGGAGGTCGATGGTGGCGCGGACGCGATCGATGAACGGCACGAGGATCGACAGGCCCGGCGACAGCGTGCGGCTGTAGCGGCCGAGCCGCTCGACGACCTTGGCCTGCGCCTGCGGCACGATCGTCACGCTCTTGGCGATGACGACGATGACCAGCAGCGCGATGACCAGGACGGCGATGAGGGCGGGCGTCACGGGGAGCTCCCTTCGTCAGGGGTGGGACAGGTCTGAGGGATGCGGGTCACTCCAGTTCGAGGGCGTCCCCCACAACGGCGGTGGCCCCGTCCACCTGCAGGATCCGGACCGTGGTGCCGACGGCGTAGCGTTCGCCGCCGAACTGGCTGCGCGCGGTCCACTCGTCGGCGCCCAGGCGGATGCGCCCGCCGTGCCCGTCGACGGCCTCGGTGACCTTCGCCGTCCGGCCGATGAGGGTGGCGACGCCGTCGAGCTGCTCGGGCGTGCGGTCGACCAGGTGCCGCTTCGCGAGCGGGCGCACGAGGACCAGCAGCAGCGCCGAGACGACGATGAACCCGACCAGTTGCAGCGCGACCGGCCCGCCGAGCAGCGCGATGGTCATGCCGCCCAGCGCACCCCCGGCGAACATGAGCAGGACCAGGTCGAGACTGGCCATCTCACCCGCGGCGAACAGGCCCGATGCGATGAGCCACAACAGCCAGGCGTCCACACCGTCACTCTGGCAGACCGGAACCGGAGAGTGATCGATCTCAACACCATCGTCACCTTCCCGGGCCCTCGACATAACCTCGCTGGGTGCACGACTTCCCCGCCGGCCGGTTCGCGGTCTGGGCGACCGCCTGGCTCACCGGCCGTTCCTCCTACGACGAGGCGCTGGACGCGCTCCTCGGCGAGACCGCGCACCGGGTGACCGGGATGCCCGGCACCGAGGAGGCGGTACCCCTCGGCTGGGCGCTGACCGCGCTGCGCGGCCTCGGCGAGCGCCGGCTGCGGCTGGTCCTCCCCGTGCCCGGCGACGTCCGCGGGCTCCCGCGCGCCCCGGGCCTGTCCGAGCTGGCGCTGGAGGCGGGCCAGGCCGCCGTCGGGGAGCGCGTCGCGCTGGTCCCCGAGGCCCTCGGGGACGAGGTGGTCCAGTGGACGGCGTTCGGGCTCGACGGCGTCCCGCCGGTGCCGCCGCCGGTGGAGGGGTCGCTGCGCGCGGTGTCCGGTGCGCTGGACCTCGCGGTGGGCGACGCGGCCCGCACCCTGGTCGACCTCGACCTCGCCCGCTGGCACCCGGAGGTGCCGGCGCTGCTGGCCGGCCTGGCCCGGCCGGCCCACGTGCCGGGGATGCCGCCGGACACCGACCCCGTGGCTCTGTCGGTCCTGGCCCGCGCGCAGCGGCTGTCCCGGGTGCTCGACCTGGCGCTCACCGACGCCCCCGGCGGGGCGGTCACCCACACCCAGGCCGCCGCGCGGGACGACGCCCTGCGCCCGCTCGCCGACGCCGTCCGCGAGGCGGTCACCGCTGCCTTCAACGCCATTCCCCGGTAGGGCGAGCACACCGCCGTCGTGAGCCGCTTGGCGGTGGACCGGTCGCGGGGGCCGGAGGCTCCCCGACCGGGACACGGGTGGAGCTCAGCTCACGCGGGGGACGGCTCCTGGCCGCGGTGGAGGCCGGTAGGCCGACGGTGGACATGGCAACAGCGCGCCGGGCAGTCGGTGCCCAGGCGCGGCGGGCCGCCGGCGCGGCGCTCCTCCACCAGCTCGCGCACCGTGGCGACGAACGCCGGGTGCGTGCCGGCCGTGCCCGCGCGGGCGAAGGCCAGCCCCAGCTCCGCGGCGGTCTCCCGCGCCTCGTTGTCGAGGTCCCAGACGACCTCGAGGTGGTCGCTGACGAAGCCGACCGGGAAGAGCACGACCGCGGTCTCCCCTGCCTCGGCCAGCGCGCGGAGGTGGTCGTTGACGTCGGGCTCCAGCCACGGCACCGACGGCGGGCCGCTGCGGCTCTGCCACACCAGGTCGAACGACCGGCCCGGCGCGACGGCGTCCACCACCTGCCGGGCGGCGGCCGTGAGCTCGGCCTCGTAGGCGTGGCCGTCGGGCCCGGCGACGGCGGCCATCGCGTCCGGGATGCTGTGCGCGGTCGCCACCAGCCGGGCGCCGTCCCGGACGTCCTCGGGCAACGACGCCAGCGCGGCGGCCAGGGCGTCGGCGTTGGCCCGCACGAAGCCGGGCGCGTCGAAGTAGTGCGGCAGCTTCTCCGCCGTCGGCGCCTCGGGGCCGAACGCCGCGCGGGCCCGGGCGACGTCCTCGTGGTACTGCCGGCACCCCGACGCCGAGGCGTAGGCGGACGTGGCGAAGACGTAGACGTGCTCGACGCCGTCCTCGGCCATCTGCCGCCAGGTGTCCTCGACGTAGGGCGCCCAGTTCCGGTTGCCCCAGTAGACCGGCAGGTCGGCCCCGGCGGCGGCCAGCTCGGCCTCGACGGCGGCGATCAGCGCCTTGTTCTGGTCGTTGATCGGGCTGACGCCGCCGAAGTGGTGGTAGTGCTCGGCGACCGCCTCGAGCCGCTCGCGCGGGATGCCGCGGCCGCGGGTGACGTTCTCGAGGAACGGCATCACGTCCGCGGGCCCCTCGGGGCCGCCGAAGGAGAGCACCAGCAGCGCCTCCCGCCGTCCCGCCGGGGCCGGACGGTCCGACGGGGCGGCACCGCCGTTGTTGCGGACGGCGAGCGAGGGGTCCTCGTCGGGGCGCTGGCCGGGGTGGATGTCGACGTCGGCGCGGGGCACGGGGGTCTTTCTGTCTCGGGCGCGGATCGGGTGCGGCTCACACGCCGACGGCGTGGAAGCCCCCGTCCACGTGCACGATCTCGCCGGTGGTGGCGGGGAACCAGTCCGACAGCAGGGCGACGACGGCCTTGCCGGCGGGCTCGGTGTCGGTGACCGACCAGCCCAGCGGCGCGCGCGCCTCCCAGGCCTCCTCGAACTGGGCGCTGCCGGGGATCGACTTCATGGCCATGCTGCGCAGCGGGCCGGCCGCGACCAGGTTGACCCGGACCCCCTCCGGGCCCAGCTCGCGGGCCAGGTACCGGGACGTGGACTCCAGCGCCGCCTTGGCCGCGCCCATCCAGCCGTAGACCGGCCAGGCGACGGTGGCGTCGAAGGTGAGCCCCACGACGGAGGCCCGCTCCGCGAACAGCGGGCGGCAGGCCTGGGTGAGGGAGGCCATCGACCAGGTCGACACCTGGAACGCCGTCGCCGCGTGCTCCCACGCGACCTCGGGGAAGCCCTCGCCCATCGCCTCCTGCGGGGCGAAGCCGATCGAGTGGACGACGCCGTCGAGGCTGTCCCCCACGTGCTCGCGCAGCCGGCCGGCGAGGCTGTCGAGGTGCTCGGTGTTCGTGACGTCGAGCTCGACGACCGGCGCCTCCTGCGGCAGCCGCTTGGCGATCCGCTGGCACAGCGACAGGGCGCGGCCGAAGTTGGACAGGACGACGGTGGCGCCCTGCTCCTGCGCCAGGCGGGCCGTCGCGAAGGCGATCGACGCCTCGGTGAGGACCCCGGTGACCAGGATCTTCTTGCCCTCGAGGATGCCCATCAGTGCCCCATTCCCAGTCCGCCGTCGACCGGGACGACCGCCCCGGTGATGTAGCCACCCGCGTCGCCGGCCAGGAAGCGCACGACGCCGGCGATCTCCTCCGCCGAGGCGTACCGGCCCAGCGGCACCTGCCCCAGGATCTCCTGCTGGCGCTTCTCGGGCAGCTGCGCGGTCATGTCGGTCTCGACGAAGCCCGGCGCCACCACGTTGGCGGTGATGCCGCGGCTGCCCAGCTCCCGGGCGATCGAGCGGGCCAGCCCGACCAGGCCGGCCTTGCTCGCCGCGTAGTTGGTCTGCCCGGCCGAGCCGAGCAGGCCCACGACCGAGGAGATGAAGACCATCCGCCCCGAGCGTGCCCGGACCATCTTGGCCGCGGCCCGCTTGGACACCCGGTAGGCGGCGGTGAGGTTGGCGTCGAGGACGTCGGTGAAGTCCGCCTCCTTCATCCGCATGAGCAGCCCGTCGCGGGTGATGCCGGCGTTGCTGACCAGCACCTCCACCGGCCCCTGGTGCTCCTCGACCTCGGTGAACGCGCGGTCGACGTCCTCGGTGCTGGTGACGTCGCACCGCACGCCGAACAGCCCGTCGGGGACGCCGCTGCCGCGGTGGGTGACCGCCACCGAGTCGCCCTGCTCGGCGAAGGAACGGGCGATGGCCAGCCCGATCCCCCGGTTCCCACCGGTCACGAGCACCGATCTGCCCACTGCGTCACTCCCCTGCACCGACGGCACCGTCGGGCACCGAACCTAGTCGGTGGGCGCAGGTCACACCTCCGCGAGGAGGGGACGGCGCCGGCGACACGTCATCCGGGCCGCGACCCGGCACCACCTCCCGCGATGCCGGCGGTGCATGAGCCGATGCAGAAAGGGGCTTGGACGTGCATCAGCGGGGCTGCCTAGCGTCGGCGCGTCGGTGATGTGGCCCCCGCCACGACGAGCCCTGGAAGTCGAGGTGCCGGTGACGGTCTCCAGCCCCGAGCGCGACGTCGCGCTCAGCAGCGCGATCGGCAAGTTCTTCCGCCGCGTCGTCCCCCTGTTCATCGTGATGCTGGTCTGCAACCAGCTCAACCGGTCCAACATCGGGTACGCCGAGGTGCACCTGGAGGCCGACGTCGGCATCGGCGCCGCGGCGTACGGGTTCGGCGCCGGGGTCTTCTTCATCGCGTACGCGATCTTCGAGCTGCCCAGCAACGTGCTCATGGAGCGGTACGGCGCCCGCGTCTGGCTGACCCGCATCATGGTCACCTGGGGCCTGGTCTCCGCGGCGATGGCCTTCGTCAACGGCCCCACGATGTTCTACGTCCTGCGCTTCCTGCTCGGCGCCGCCGAGGCCGGCTTCTTCCCGGCGGTCATCTTCTACCTGACCCGCTGGCTGCCCGACAGCCACCGCGGCCGCGCGACCGCCCTGTTCATCGCCGGCTCCTCGATCGCCGCGGCGGTGTCCGGGCCGCTGTCCGGACCGCTGCTGTCGCTCGACGGCCTGCTGGGCCACCACGGGTGGCAGTGGCTGTTCCTCCTGGAGGGCCTCCTCTCCGTGGTGGTCGGCCTGGTCGCGTTCGCCATGCTCGACTCGCGCATCGCCGACGCCCGCTGGCTCACCCCCGCGGAGAAGGGCGCCCTCGCCGGGCGCATCGAGGCCGAGGACGCCGAGAAGGCCGCCGGTCACCGCACCAACGGCCGCTCCCGCTGGCGGATGCTGGTCGACCGCAAGGTCCTCCTGTTCTGCTGGGTGTACTTCGCCATCCAGCTGTCGATCTACGCCAACACCTTCTGGCTGCCGTCGATCGTCCGGCGCATCGACGGCACGGACGACGTCACCGTCGGCCTGCTGTCCTCGCTGCCCTGGATCTGCGCGGTGGTCGCCATGTACGTGACCGGCCGGGCCGGCGACCGCAGCGGCAACCGCAAGCCGCTCCTGGTCGGGGCGCTGCTCACCGCGGCGGTCGGCACCTATCTGGCCGCCGTCGTCACCCCGGTGCTGGCCCTGCTCTTCCTGTGCATCGCCGCCATGGGGTTCAAGAGCGCCAGCCCGCTGTTCTGGTCGTTCCCGCAGGGCTCGCTCAACCCGGTGGTCCTCGCCCCCGCCGTGGCGCTGGTCAACTCCCTGGGCAACCTCGGCGGCTTCGTCGCCCCGTTCGGCTTCGGCCTCGTCGAGGAGGCCACCGGCGAGGTGACCCTGGGCCTCTACGCCCTCGCCGCCGCCTCGCTGCTGGCCGCCGTCACGGTGCTCGCCACCTTCCGCGGCCGCCGCGCCGCGGCGGAGACCGAGCAGGTGCCGGCCGACGACCGGGAGCCGGTCGAGGCCCGCACCGCGTAGGACACGGCGCACGAGGAGCCGGCTCCCCTCGGGGGCCGGCTCCTCGTCGTCCGGGCCGGGCTCACCCCAGCAGCAGCGCGACCCCCACGAGGACCGGCACCGACAGCACGGTGGTCAGCAGGATGACGTCGCGGGCGACGACGGTGGACCGGCCGGAGGCCGCCGCGTAGACGAAGACGTTCTGCGCCGTCGGCAGCGCCGAGGTGACCGTGACGGCGAGCAACTCGCCCCCGTCGAGCCCGGCGACCCACCGGCCCAGCGCGTAGGCCAGCAGCGGCTGCCCCAGCGTCTTGAGCGCCACCGCGAGCCACACCCGGCCCGCCTCGCCGCCCGATCCCGGACGCGGCGCCCCGTGCAGGCTCATCCCGTACGCCAGCAGTGCGGCCGGCACGGCGACGGCGGCGGTGAGCTCCACCGGGCGCAGCACCACCGCAGGCAGGTCCAGCCCGGTGGCGGCGACGAGGAGACCGAGGGCGCAGCCGACCACCACCGGCGTCCGGACCGGCGCGGTCAGCACCCGCCGGCGCGAGGTGCCGGCCGGGTGCCGGCCGGCGAGGACGGCGAGGCCGACCGGCGCCATGACGAGCACCTGGAACAGCAGCACCGGGGCGACGTAGGAGGCGTCGCCGAGGACGTACACCGCGACGGGGACGCCGAGGTTGCCCGCGTTGACGTAGGAGGAGGCCAGCGCGCCCGTCGTGAGGTCCGCCGCCGACACGCGCCGCCGCCACCGCGCGAGGACGACGAACAGGAGGGCGCAGCCGACCGCGCTGCCGGCCGTGGCGACCAGGTGTGCGGACACCAGGACGGAGGGGTCGGCCTCGGCCAGGGTCAGGAACAGCAGCGCAGGCGTCGCGACGTAGAACGCCAGGCGGGACAGCACCTCCGAGGCGCCGGCGCCGAGGGTGCCGGCCCGGCCGACCAGCCACCCGACGGCGATGACGGCGGCCAGTGCGGCGAAGCCGCCGAGGACGGCGTTCACCGGCTCACGGCAGCGCGGCCCGCACCGCCCGGACGAACTGCTCGACCGCGGCAGCGGGCGCCTGCGGCAGGAAGAGGCTCGGCTCGGTCAGCTCCAGCTCGAGCACCACCGGCCGGCCGGCGGCGTCGGTCACGAGGTCGATCCGCGCGTACAGCGGCCCGGCCGCTCCGGGCACCAGCGCGGGGACGGCGTCGAACACCGCCTGGGCCACCTCCCGCTGGGCCGCGGTCGGCTCCACCGGTCGCAGGTCCCCGCGGCTGTCCCGGTCCTGGCGGACCCCCTCGCCGGGCGCCAGCAGCGCGCCCTTGCGGACGGCGTGGGAGAACCGGCCGCCCAGGAACAGCATCGCGGTCTCTCCCGCCTGGTCGACGCTGGGCAGGTAGGGCTGCAGCATCGCCGTCCGCCCGGCCGTGCGGAGCGCGGCGGCGTGCGCGAGGGCGGCGTCCGGATCGGCCCAGCGGGCGGTGTCCCGCGAGCCGGCGGAGATCGACGGCTTCACCACCCACTCCGCGGCGTCGGGCAGGTCGGCGGCCCCGGCCGGGTCCCACACGGTCGGCACGACGGGCAGACCCGCGGCGACGAGGTCGCGCAGGTGCGTCTTGTCGGTGTTCCACCGCAGCACCGCGGGGTCGTTGCGCAGCCGCGGCACCGACGACGCCCAGGCCAGGAACTCCTCCCGCCGCCAGGCGTAGTCCCAGCAGGAGCGGACGACGGCCAGGTCGACGGAGGACCAGTCGACCGCCGGGTCGTCCCACCGCACCAGGTCGACGGCGACCCCGGCCGCCCGCAGGGCCGGGGTCGCGATCGGCAGGTCGGGGTCGACCCGCAGGCCGCGCTCGGAGCTGACCAGCGCGACCCGCGGGTGCCTCACCGGGGCAGCTCCAGGACGCCGTCGACCCGCCGCGGGATGCCGCGGTAGCCGTCGGTGAGCTCCTCGGGCAGCAGCTCCTGGGGGGCGCCCTGCCACGTGACCGGGCGCAAGAACCGGCGGATGGCGGTGGTGCCCACCGAGGTGTGCTGGGAGTTGGTCGACGGCCACGGGCCGCCGTGGTGCTGGGCCCAGGACACCGCGACCCCGGTCGGGTAGGCGTCGTAGACCAGCCGGCCGGCGCGGGTGCGCAGCTGCTGGGAGACCGCCAGCGGCAGGTCGGTCTCGCCCTCGCCGCGCAGCACGGTGGCGGTGAGCGAGGAGGGCATGGCCTCCAGCGCGGCGAACAGCTCGGCCTCGCCGTCGTAACGGGCCACCACCGCCACCGGGCCGAAGCACTCCTCGGTGACCTGGTGCGGCAGGTCGGCCGCCGACGTGGCCAGCAGCCGGGGCACGGCGGTGAAGCCGGGACCCGCCGGCTCCTCGCCGCGGGCGATCTCCGCCACGCCGGGCGCGCCGGCCAGGCCGTCGGAGATCCGCCCGTAGGAGGCGGCGATGCCCTCGTTGAGCAGCACCGGGGCGGCGGCTGCCCGGACCGCCTGCGCCATCGCGTCGACCAGCGCGTCGCCGTCCGGGCCGGCCGGCACGAACGCCAGCCCCGGCTTGGTGCAGAACTGGCCGCCGCCCAGGGTGAACGAGCCGACCAGCTCGCCGCCGATGCGGTCCCCGCGCTCGGCGGCCGCCGCCGGAGTGACCACGACGGGGTTGAGGCTGGACAGCTCGCCGTAGAACGGGATCGGGTCGGGGCGGGCGTCGATGATCCGCTGCAGCGCCTGACCGCCGCCCAGCGAGCCGGTGAAGCCGACCGCGCGGATGGCCGGGTGCGCGACCAGGTCGGCACCGGCCTGCTGGCCGTAGACGATGCCCAGGGTGCCGTCGGGGGCGCCGGCCTTGGCGGCGGCCTCGGTCAGGACGTCGAACACCAGCCGCGAGGTCGCCGGGTGCGAGCTGTGCGCCTTGACCACGACCGGGCAGCCGGCGGCCAGCGCGGAGGCGGTGTCGCCGCCCGGCACGGAGAAGGCCAGCGGGAAGTTGCTCGCCCCGAACACCGCGACCGGGCCGATCGGCACCAGCATCCGGCGCAGGTCCGGCCGCGGGCCCATCGGGGTGTCCCCGGCCGGGTCGATGGCGGCCTCGAGGTAGCTGCCCTCGTCCAGCACCTCGGCGAAGATCCGCAGCTGGTAGCCGGTGCGGGTCAGCTCCCCGTTCAGCCGGCCCGGGCCGAGCCCGGTCTCCCGGTCGGCGACGGCGACGACGTCGTCCCGCCGGCTCTCCAGGGCCTCGGCCAGGGCGCGCAGCAGCGCGGCGCGGCCGGCCCGGCCCAGCTCCTCCAGCGCGGGCGCCGCGGCCAGCGCCGCGGCGCAGAGCCGGTCGACCTCCGCGGTGGTGGTCTCCGGCGCGACGACCTCCACGGTCTCGCCGGTGCGGGGGTCGACGCTCACGACGTCGCTCATGCGGTTCTCCTCCAGGTGGTGCGGGGTTTCAGCGGGCCGTGGTGACGTGCACTCGGTCCACGGTCCAGGCGCGGGCCCGGTCGCTGAGGGTGACGCCGAGGCCGGGCCGGTCGGAGATGTACATGCGGCCGTGCCGGGTCTCGAGACGCTCGTTGAACAGCGGGTACAGCCAGTCGAAGTGCTCCACCCACGGCTCCCGCGGGTAGGCCGCGGCCAGGTGGACGTGGATCTCCATCGCGAAGTGCGGCGCCAGCTGCAGGTTCGCGACGTCGGCCAGGGTGGCGAGCTGCAGGAACTGGGTGATGCCGCCGATCCGCGGGGCGTCGGGCTGGATGACGTCCACCGAGCCGTGCCGGATCAGCTCGGCGTGCTCGGCGACGCTGGTGAGCATCTCACCCGTGGCGATCGCGGTGTCCAGCGTGCGGGCCAGCTGGGCGTGCCCCTCGGCGTCGTAGGCGTCCAGCGGCTCCTCGATCCAGACCAGGTCGAACTCCTCCAGCCGGCGGCAGACCCGCATCGCGGTCGGCCGGTCCCACTGCTGGTTGGCGTCGACCATGAACGGGACGCCGTCGCCGAGGTGCTCGCGGACCGCGCGCACCCGGCGCAGGTCCTCGGCGGAGTCGGGCAGGCCGACCTTGATCTTGATGCCGCCGACGCCGGACTCCAGCGTCCGGGTGGCGTTGTCCACCACCTGCTCGATCGACTCGTGCAGGAAGCCGCCGGAGGTGTTGTAGCAGCGCACCGAGTCGCGGTGCGCGCCCAGCAGCTTGGCCAGCGGCAGGCCGGCCCGCTTGGCCTTGAGGTCCCACAGCGCGACGTCGATCGCCGCGATCGCCTGCGTCGAGGCGCCGCTGCGACCCACCGACGCCCCGGCCCAGACCAGCTTGGTCCACAGCCGGGCGATGTCGCTGGGGTCCTCACCGATCAGGTCGGGGGCGATCTCGCGGGCGTGCGCGAACTGCGCCGGGCCACCGGCCCGCTTGGAGTAGCTGAAGCCGACGCCCTCGTGCCCGGCCTCGGTGCGGATCTCGGCGAACAGGAACGCGACCTCGGTCATCGGCCGCTGCCGGCCGGTGAAGACCTTGGCGTCGCTGATCGGGTTGGGCAGCGGCAGGGTGACCGACGAGAGGGTCACCGACTCGATCCGGTCGAGCACCGCCGGGGCGGAGGAGAGGAACGGGGCGGGCACGGTCGTCGTCATCGCGGTCTCCAAGGGGTCAGCGGACCAGGCACGGGCGCTTGGGGTCGAACTGCCAGCCCGGCACGAGGTACTGCATGGCGACCGCGTCGTCCCGGGCACCGAGGCCGTGCTCGAGGTAGAGCTCGTGGGCCGCGGCGAGCGCGTCCCGGTCCAGCTCGACGCCGAGCCCGGGTGTCGTCGGCACCCCGATGGCGCCGTCCCGGATCAGCAGCGGCTTGCGGGTCAGCGCCTGCCCGTCCTGCCAGATCCAGTGCGTGTCCAGGGCGGTGATCTGCCCCGGGGCGGCCGCGCCCACCTGCGTGAACATGGCCAGCGAGATGTCGAAGTGGTTGTTCGAGTGCGAGCCCCAGGTCAGGCCGAACTCGTGGCACAGCTGGGCGACGCGCACCGAGCCGCGCATCGTCCAGAAGTGCGGGTCGGCCAGCGGGATGTCGACGGCGTTGGACCGGACGGCGTGGGCCATCTGCCGCCAGTCGGTCGCGACCATGTTCGTCGCCGTCGGCAGGCCGGTGGCCCGGCGGAACTCCGACATCACCTCGCGGCCGGAGAAGCCGCCCTCGGCGCCGACCGGGTCCTCGGCGTAGGCCAGGACGCCGTGCAGGTCGCGGCACAGCTCGACGGCGTCGGCCAGGAGCCAGCCGCCGTTGGGGTCGAGGGTGATGCGCGCGTCGGGGAACCGCTGCGCCAGCGCCCGGACGGCGGCGACCTCCTCCTCGCCGGCCAGCACGCCGCCCTTGAGCTTGAAGTCGCTGAACCCGTACCGGGCCTGCGCCGCCTCGGCCAGCGCGACGACCGCCTCGGGGGTCAGCGCCGGCTCCCGCCGCAGCCGCTCCCAGTCGTCGGCCGGGTCGGTCTCGGCGAGGTAGGGCAGGTCGGTGGCCCGCCGGTCGCCGACGTAGAACAGGTAGCCCAGCATCGGGACGGAGTCGCGCTGCTGCCCCTCGCCGAGCAGCTCCGCCACCGGGACGCCGAGGTGCTGGCCGAGCAGGTCCAGCAGCGCCGACTCCAGCGCGGTGACCGCGTGGATCGTCGTCCGCAGGTCGAAGGTCTGCAGACCGCGGCCGCCGGCGTCCCGGTCGGCGAAGGTCGCCGAGACCGCGCGCAGCAGCCGGCCGAGGGCGGCGACGGGCTGGCCGACGAGCAGCTCGGCGGCGTCCTCGATCGTGCGGCGGATGGCCTCGCCACCGGGGACCTCCCCCACCCCGGTCCGGCCCTCGCTGTCGCTGACGATCGCGATGTTGCGGGTGAAGAAGGGGCCGTGCGCGCCGCTGAGGTTCAGCAGCATGCTGTCGTGCCCGGCGACGGGGACCACCTCGACGCGGGCGACGGTGGGCGTGCGGCTCATGCCGTCCTCCAGGGGTGCGGGGCGGGTCAGGAGACCTTGCCGACCAGCGCGGTCAGCTCGTCGAGCTCCGTCGCGGTCAGGTCGGTCAGCGGCGGACGCACGCGGCCGCCGTCGCGGCCGACGGCGGTCAGGCCGGCCTTGACGATGGAGACGGCGTACCCCTTCTGCCGGTCGCGGATGTCGGCGTAGGGGATGACGAAGTCGTTGAGCATCCCGTAGACCGCCGTGCGGTCCTGGGCGCGGACGGCGGCGTAGAACTCCAGCGCGAACGCGGGCAGGAAGTTGTAGAGCGCCGAGGAGTAGGTGCTCACGCCGAGCTGCAGCAGCGGCAGTGCGAACGTCTCGGCGGTCGGCAGGCCGCCGACGTAGATCAACCGGTCGCCGACCTTCGCGTAGGTGCGGGTCATCTGCTCGATGTCGCCGATGCCGTCCTTGAGCCCGATGAGGTTCGGGTTGCGGTCGGCGACCTCGGCGACGGTGACGTCGCGCAGGACGGCGTTGGCCCGGCTGTACACGATGACGCCGAGGTCGGTGGCCCGGCAGACGGCGCTGATGTGCTCGACCAGCCCGGCCTGGCTGGCCTCGGTGAGGTAGGGCGGGAAGAGCAGGATGCCGTCGGCCCCGGCGTCCTGCGCCGCGCGCGCCTGGGCCACCGACTCGGCCGTGCCGCCGGTGGCGGGGGCGAGCACGGGCACCCGGCCGGCGACCTCGTCCACGGCCACGCGGACGACCCGGTCGATCTCGGCGCTGGTGAGCGAGAAGCCCTCCCCGGTCCCGCCGGCGGCGAACAGGCCGGCGACGTCGAAGCCGGACTGCCACGCGAGGTGCTCGCGGTAGCGCGGCTCGTCGAACTGCAGGTCGGCGTCGAAGTGGGTCACCGGGAAGGAGAGCAGGCCGGACTTCAACCGGGTGGCGAGCTCGGCGGGCGGCAGCAGGGTCACGGGGTCGTCCTCGGGTCCGACGGGTCCGGAGTCATCCGCAGGAGGCGGGTCCGGAGGTGGTCGGCGTCACCGTAGGAAGAGTTGATGATGCCTGTCCAAGAGTTGTTGCGCATCGACCGATGCCACCAGAGCATCGTCAGGAGGCGGGGAACGCCCGCCCGAGGACGTCGAGGACCCGCCACAGGGCCGGGTTGCGGGACTGGCGCATCCAGATCAGGTGCAGCTCGACCGGCTCGGGGACCGGCGTCGCCAGGGGCACGAACGCGACCCCGTCGATGGGCAGCCGGCTGGCGGACTCGGGCACGAAGGCGACGCCCCGGCGGGCCGCCACCAGCCACAGCATCGTGAGCACCTGGCTCACGGTGTGGACGACGTTCTCGTGCGCCACCGGCACGAGCCCCACCACGAGGTCGTAGAAGTACCGCGCCTTCGTCGGGGAGTGCATGACCACCGCCTCGCCGCGGAGATCGTCGGCGGTGACCGGCCGGCCCAGCCCGATCAGCCGGTGACCGGCCGGGACGGCGACGAGCATCGCCTCGCGGAGCAGGAGGCGGGAACCGAAGGTCTCCGCGTCGAACGGCGGCCGGGCCAGGCCCAGGTCGACCTCCTCGTTGAGCAGGCCGCCGACCTGCTCGCGGGTGACCATCTCGGCGAGCTCGACGTCGACGTCCGGCAGTTCCCGGGCGACCTCGTTGAGCAGCCGGCCGAGGGTGCCGTAGGTGGAGGCGGCGGTGAAGCCGATCCGGACCAGGCCGCTGGAGCCCGACGACACCCGGCGGGCCACCTCGGGTGCGGCGTCGGCCAGGGCGAGCAGCCGGCGGGCCTCGGCGAGGAACACCTCACCGGCGGCGGTCAGCGCGACCCGGCGGTTGTCCCGCTCCAGCAGTTGGGCCCCGACGCTGCGCTCCAGCTTCTGGATCTGCCGGCTCAGCGGCGGCTGGGTCATGCTCAGCCGTTCGGCCGCCCGGCCGAAGTGCAACTCGTCCGCGACGGCGACGAAGCCCCTCAGCTGCTCCAGCGTGTAGGCCATGCTCTCAGGGTATCAATCGATGCACGAGTGAACTTGGACAGGCATGGAACGGCCTACCTACGCTCGCCGCGACCGTTTCCGGGTGACGACGCTCACAGCAGCCGTCGACCCGGGGATCCTCCCCTCGCACAGGAGCGCGACATGACCAGCACCTCCCGGAACCGCCGCGGCCTGACCGCCGGGCTCGGTCTCGTGACCGCCCTCTCGCTGGCCGCCTGCGGCGGCAACCTCGGGGGCGGGAGCAGCGAGGACGCCGCCGCGGCGTTCCCCGACGGCCCGATCACGCTGCTGGTCGGGCAGGACGCCGGCGGCAGCACCGACCTCATCGCCCGGGCCCTCGCCGACAAGGCGTCCGACGAGCTCGGCGTGCCGGTCACCGTCGAGAACCGGCCCGGTGCCAACGGCGCGGTGGCCGCCCAGGAGCTCGCCGGCGCGGAGGCCGACGGCCAGACGCTGATGACCTTCGTCGGCAGCCTCGCCTACATCACCCCGCTGGCGGTCAGCGAGGACGAGGCGGTGGACATCAACGACTACGAGGTCGTCACGGGCATCTCCCAGGACGACTACGTGCTGGTCACCAGCCCCCAGACCGGCTTCACCACCGTCGACGACATCAAGAACGCCGGCCGGCCGATCACGTTCGGGACCACCGGCGTGGGCACCGGCAGCCAGCTGTCGCAGGAGCTGCTCTTCGCCCAGGCCGGCATCGACGCCACCGCCGTCCCGTTCGACGGCGGCTCCCCCACCCTGACCGCGGTGCTCGGCGGCCAGGTCGACGTCGGCTCGGTGCAGCTGGGTGAGGCCGCCGCGCAGATCGAGGCCGGCGAGCTGGTGCCGATCGTGACCTTCGCCGAGGAGCGTCCGCAGTACCTGCCGGACACCCCGACCGCCGTGGAGGCCGGCTACGACGTGCCGGTGCAGCAGTCCCGCGCCATCGCCGCGCCGGAGGGCACGCCCGAGGAGGTCCTGACGCAGCTGGAGGAGGCCTTCCAGGCCGCCTTCGCCAGCGCGGACTACCAGGCCTTCAACGAGGAGCGGCTGCTCACGCCGAACGAGGTCGGCGGCGAGGAGCTCCAGCAGCAGTGGACCGAGAACCTCGAGAACTACCGGTCCCTGGTCGAGCAGTACTCGATCGACCTCGGCGGCGGGCAGTGACCTCGCCCCAGGGCGGTACCCCGGCGGCTCCCGGCGGTCCGGCGGCCGCCGGGGAGCCGCCCTCCCCCGGGCACCACGGCGTGGCCGAGACGGTGCACGAGCTCGAGGACGCCCTCCACGAGATCGAGGACGAGGACCGGCCGCCACCGGCCGGCCCGGTCGCCAACGTAGTCATCGCCCTGGTGGTGGTGGCGCTCGGGGCCGCGACGATCGCCGGCGCGTTCCGCTTGGACGTCGGCAGCGCGGCCACCCCGGCCGCCGGCATGTGGCCGCTGCTGATCGGCATCGTCCTCGTCGTCCTCGGGCTGGCGCTGCTCCCCCTCGCCCGCCGCACGCACGACGCCGAGCGCTTCACCCGCGCCAGCTGGCTCGTCGTGGCCGGACTGGTCTCGATGCTCGTGTTCGTGGCGCTCATCAGCGTCATCGGCTTCGAGATCCCGGCAGTGCTCCTGGTGTTCGTCTGGCTGCGCTTCCTCGGGCACGAGAGCTGGCGCCTGTCCGTCATCACGAGTCTGGCCGTCGTCGCCGGGTTCTACCTGGTCTTCGTCGCGGCCCTCTCGGTCCCGATCCCGCACCTGTTCTAGGAGGCAGCGGTGGACCTCTCCCCCGTGCTCGAGGGCTTCTCCGTCGTCCTCGAGCCGACCAACCTGCTCTACTGCCTGATCGGCGTCGTCATCGGCATGCTGATCGGCGTGCTGCCCGGCCTCGGCCCGGCGGCGACGATCGCGATCCTGCTGCCGCTGACCTTCGGCATCGAGCCGGTCACCGCGATCATCATGCTGGCGGGCATCTTCTACGGCGCCCAGTACGGCGGGACGATCACCTCGGTGCTGCTGCGGCTGCCCGGCGAGGCCTCCTCCGTGGTCACCGTCTTCGACGGCCACGCGCTGGCGCGGCAGGGCAGGGCCGGCACCGCGCTCGGCATCGCCGCGATCGGCTCGTTCGTCGGCGGGACGGTCTCCATCGTCGCGCTGTCGATCGTCGCGCCGGTGGTCGCCGGGTTCGCCCTCGACTTCGGCCCACCGGAGTACACCGCACTCGCGCTGCTGGGCATCCTGCTCGTGTCGACCGTCAGCGGGGGCGACCGGCTCAAGGCGGTCATCGCCGCCTCGGTCGGGCTGCTCCTGGCCACCGTCGGCCGCGACGGCTTCACCGGCGCCGAGCGGTTCACCTTCGGCAGCCTCGACCTCGCCGACGGGCTGGACTTCGTGCCGATCGCGATGGGCCTGTTCGGACTCGGCGAGATCCTCTACAACCTCGAGGAGCGGCACCGCGCCGTCCAGGCCCCGGCGAAGGTCGCCAACGTGTGGCCGTCGCGCAAGGACCTGCGGCGGTCCTCCGGCGCGATCGGCCGCGGCTCGGTCCTCGGCTTCCTGCTCGGCATCCTCCCCGGCGGCGGCGCGACGCTGTCCTCGCTGGCCGCCTACGCGCTGGAGAAGCGCCGCTCCAAGACCCCGGAGCGCTTCGGCCAGGGCGCCGTCGAGGGGGTGGCGGCCCCGGAGACGGCGAACAACGCCGCCGCGACGTCGTCGTTCATCCCGCTGCTGACGCTGGGCATCCCGGCCAACGCGACCATGGCGGTCATCTTCGGCGCGCTGCTCATCCAGGGCGTGACGCCCGGCCCGCAACTGGTGAGCGAGGACCCGCAGCTCTTCTGGGGCGTGGTCAACTCCATGTACATCGGCAACATCCTGTTGCTGATCATGAGCATCCCGCTGGTCGGCGTGTTCGTCCGGATCCTGCGGGTGCGGGCCACCGTGCTGGCCCCGATCACCGTGCTCATCACGCTCGTCGGCGTCTACACGGTGCGCAACAACGTCTTCGACATCGTGCTGGTCATCGCCTTCGGCGCGATCGGCTACCTGATGAAGAAGCTGAGCTTCGACCCCGGCCCGCTGGTGCTCGCCTTCGTCCTCGGCTCGCTGCTGGAGGAGTCGCTGCGGCGGTCGCTGCTGATCTTCGAGGGGAACCCGACCGGCTTCCTCACCCGGCCGATCTCCGGGACGCTGTTCGCCGTCTTCCTGCTGGTCCTGCTCCTCCCCGTGATCCGGACCGTCCTCACGCGCCGCCGGGCCCCCGCCCGGCGTGCGGCCCACCAGTCCGACGAGAAGGAGCTCGTGTGACCGTCCTGACCGGATTCGTCCCCACCCCGGAGGGCGACGCCGCCTTCACCGCGGGGCTCGAGGAGGCCCGCCGTCGCGGCGAGGACCTCCTGGTCCTCAACACCCCGCGCAGCGGTGCCCCCGTCAGCACCGACGTCGCACCCCCGGAGCTGGTGGAGCAGCTGTCCGCCCGGGCCGCCGACGCCGGGGTCCCGCTCGAGGTGCGGCAGACGCCGCACGCCGGCGACCTGGCCGACGAGGTGCTCCGGGTGGCCGACGAGTCCGACGCCTCGGTCATCGTCATCGGCCTGCGCCGCCGGTCCCCCGTCGGGAAGCTGCTCATGGGCAGCGCCGCCCAGCGGATCCTGCTCGACGCCACCCGCCCGGTGCTGGCCGTCAAGCCGTAGCCCGACGCCTGCCGAGGGCCGGACCCCCCGCGGGGTCCGGCCCTCGGTCGTGCTCCCGGCCCCGCCGGGTGGGCCAAGATGGCGGGGTGTCCTCGCCCAGCCGCCCGTCCACGCTCTACCTGGTCAAGCAGCTGGAGCAGGCGGTGCGCGCCCGGCTGGACGAGGTGCTGCGCCCGGCCGCCATCACGCCTCTGCAGTACACGGCGCTGACCGTGCTCGAGCGGCACGCGGACCTGAGCACCGCGGAGCTGGCCCGCAACTCGTTCGTCACCGACCAGAGCGCGGCGGACATGGTCGCCGTCCTCGAGGAGCGGGGCCTGCTGTCACGGGTGGCCGACCCGCGCGACCGGCGCCGGCGGGTCCTGCGGCTCACCGCGCGGGGCCAGGAGCTGCTCGACCGGTACCGGGACGAGGTGGGCCGGCTCGAGTCGAGGATGGTCGCCCCACTGAGCTCGGGACAGGCCGAGGACCTGCGCCGCTACGTCCTGCTGTGCCGGACCGCCCTGGACAGCCAGCCACCGCGCTGAGCCGACCGACCGACGGCGGGACGGGCCGGGTGCGCGCGGCAGCCGGCCCGTCCCGCGCCCGGCGACCTAGTCGTCCGCGTCCCGCCCCGGCTCCCCGAGCCCGCCGACCAGGCGCGCCGGGTCGAACGGGGTGTACCTCGCGGTCGTGCCCAGCCCGAGCGCGTCGGCAGCGGCGTTCAGCTGCTCCGGCGAGGCGGCGTCCCCCCAGCGGCCGGTGTCCAGCCGCTGCTCCAGGGCCTGCAGGGCCGCGACCTGCTCCGCCGGCTGGAACTCGCAGTGACCCGCGCCCTCGACGTAGGCCTGGCGCAGCAGCCGGGCGTCACCGGCCCGGTGCACCTGCTCGGCGTACCAGTCCTCGTGCTCGACCGGCACCAGCTCGTCGGCGACGGTGTGGATGGCCAGCTCCGGGACCTCCAGCTCGCCGGTCACCATCGACGAGCGGGTGAGGTCGTCGACGGCGGCCGGATCGGCCACGACGTCGGCCTGGCTGGTCAGCGTGTCGAGGTCGGCATCCAGGTCCAGCCCGGCCTCCCGGTACAGCGCGCGCACCTGGGCGGCGCGAGGGCTGCTGTCCAGCAGCTCGCGGTAGTCGACCCCCGCGTTGTAGGCGCTGTTGCCGCCGGCCACCAGCTCGATCTGCTGCCGCCCGGTGACGTACCGCTCGAGGCCGCCGCCCACCAGGGCCTCGTACTGCTGCACCTGCTCGGCCGCGGGGTCGCGCGGGTCCGCCGGGGCGTCGCCGGAGTACCAGGTCGCCATGTTGAGGAACGCCGCGGCCAGGGCGATCCGGGCCCGGCCCTCGGGGCTCTCCTGGGCCGCGGTCACCGCCGCGGTCAGGTCGGCCGCCGCCTGCGCGGCCTGCTCCGGGCTCGCGTACCGGACCAGCGGGATGTCCTGGCCGGGGGCCAGCAGCGTGGAGAGTGCGTGCACCCCGTCGAGCTGGTAGTCGTTCAGGTTGAGCGCACCGGCGACCAGCCCGCAGGTGGTCAGGACGCCGTCGATCTCGCCCCTCGGGTCCTCGGCCTGCCGGGCGCTCACCAGGCCGCCCATGGACCGGCCGAAGGCGATCGTCCGCTCCGGCTCGACGCCGAGCGTGGTCTCGAAGGCCTCCAGTGCGGCGTACTGGTCGTCCACGGCGGACTCCAGCGCCCACATCGACGGCCCGGAGTAGGACGAGCCCACGAGGGCGTAGCCCTGGCCCAGCAGCTCCTGCCGGGTCGCGTCGTCCGGGGCGTCGCGCGCCACCAGCGGCCCGAAGCCGTGCGCGAACAGGACGACGGTCCCGTTCCACCGCTCCGGCACGTGCCCCACCCACGTGGCGCCGCTGCCCAGCCGGCCCTCGTACTGTCCCGGCGGCGCGACGGGGTCGGCCGCCGGTGCGGCGCTCGCCGACGGGAGCAGACCTCCGCCGGCCACCAGCGCGGCGGCTCCGGCCACCGCCGCCAGTCGGGTTCCCCACCTGTCCACGTGTCCCCCTGCTCCTGCCGGGACGGCGCCCGGCACACCTCGACTGTGACGCAGACCACCCTGTCACGGCCCCGGTCGGAATGCACAGGTTCCTTGTCCTTCTGGCGGTCTGGATGCGTCTCAGCCGACGACGCACCGGCGTGGGCTATTGACAGTCGATAGGTTCCGGCCGAAGGTCGATCCATGCCGAAGGAACACCGGGCCGTGGGCCCGCTCCGGGTCCTGCTCGCGCTGGTGTTCGCCGCGCTGGTCGTGGCGCAGTTCGCCGCCCTGCCCGGGCTGCTGCCCGACATCGCCGACCCGTCGCTGGAGCAGTCGTTCATGCGGTGGACGATGCTGGCGGTCTCGGTGCTGGGGCTGGTGTGCGTCCAGGTCGTCATCGTGTGCACCTGGAAGCTCCTGACCCTGGTGCGGCACGACCGCATCTTCAGCGAGAGCGCCCTGCCGTGGGTGAACGCGATCGTCGCGGCGATCGCCGCCGGGTGGGCGATGCTCCTGGGCGCCTTCGTCTGCTCGTACTACTTCATCGTCGACGAGGTCAGCGACGACCCGGTGCTGCCCGCCCTGCTGCTCGTGCTGCTGCTGGTCGGAGCCGTGGTGGGGCTGCTCATGGTCGTGATGCGCCAGCTGCTGCGGCAGGCCACGACGCTGCGGACCGACATGGAAGCGGTCATCTGATGCCCATCGTCGTCCGCATCGACGTGGAGCTGGCCAGACGCAAGATGAGCGTCGGCGAGTTCGCCGAGCGCGTCGGCCTCACGCCGGCGAACGTGGCCGTCCTGAAGAACGGCCGCGCCAAGGCCGTCCGCTTCAGCACCCTCGAGGCGATGTGCCGGGTGCTCGACTGCCAGCCCGGGGACCTGCTCGAGTGGGTCCCGGAGGACTCCGACGCCCCCCACGAGGCCTCCCGGTGATCGAGGTCCGGGGGCTGACGAAGCGCTACGGCGACGTCCTGGCCGTCGACGACCTGAGCTTCGACGTCCAGCCGGGGATGGTCACCGGCTTCCTGGGGCCGAACGGGGCCGGGAAGTCCACGACCATGCGGATGGTGCTCGGCCTGGACCGGCCCACCTCCGGGCGGGCTCTCGTCAACGGGCGGCCCCTCGCCACCCTCCCCGAGCCGCTGCGCGAGGTGGGCGCGCTCCTCGACCCCGGCTCCGTGCACCCCGGCCGCACCGGGCGCAACCACCTGCGCGTGGCCGCCCGCACCAACGGCGTCCCGGAGCGCCGGGTGGACGAGGTGATCGAGCAGGTCGGGCTCGGCCGGGCGGCCCGCCGCCGGATCACGGGCTACTCGCTCGGGATGCGCCAGCGCCTCGGGATCGCCGCGGCGCTGCTCGCCGGGCCGCGCGTCCTGCTGTTCGACGAGCCGGTCAACGGGCTGGACCTCGACGGCGTCCGGTGGATCCGCGGGCTGCTGCGCCGGCTCGCCGACGAGGGGCGGACCGTGCTGGTCTCCAGCCACCTGCTCAGCGAGATGGAGCAGACCGCCGACCGGCTGGTCGTCATCGGCCGCGGCCGGCTGATCGCCGACGCGACGACGGAGGAGATCCTGCGCGGGCTGGGGAACCGCTCGGTGCGGGTGCGCACCCCGCAGGCCGAGGCCCTGCTCACCCGGCTCCGGCAGCACGGCCTCGCCGTCCGCCGCGTCGACGCGCACGAGCTGCAGGTCGACGGCACCGCCGAGGACGTCGGCGAGCTCGCCAACGCCGCCGACATCCCGCTGCACCACCTCTCCGAGGTCGCCCAGTCCCTCGAGGACGCCTACCTCGCGCTGACCGGCGAGAGCGTCGAGTACGCCAGCGACCGGGCCGTGCCGGTACCGGCGACGGAGGGAGCACCGTGACCGCGGCGCCCACCACCCCCGCAGCCTCCGCCGTCTCCCCCGGCCGGGTGCTCGCCCGCACCTGCGCCGCCGAGTGGACCCGGCTCTGGACGGTCAGGGCGAGCTGGTGGTCCCTGGCCGCGGCCGCCGTCACCATGCTCGGGATCGCGACCGTCGCCGGCTTCGACGTGGCCGGGGACCCGGTCGCCCCCGGCAGTGCCGTGGCCTGGGAGGTGGTGAGCGTGACCGTCATGCCGGCGCAGTTCGGCCTGCTCGTCCTGGCCCTCACCGCCGTCACGTCGGACTACGCCACCGGCGGCATCGTCGCCGCCCTGCAGTGGACCCCGCGCCGCGGCGTCCTGATGCTGGCCCGCACCGGCGTGACGGTGGCCGTCGCCACGGCTGCCGGGGTGCTGCTGGCGCTGGCCGCCGGGTTCGCGGCGTTCGCCGCCGGCCGCCCGGCCGTCGGCCTGCCGGTCGACGAGGGCCTCGACACGCTCGGCACCGTCGCCCTCGTCGTCGCGGCAGGCGCCGCCCTCGCGGTCGGCCTCGGCTTCCTCCTGCGCAGCACGGCCGGCACCCTGGTCATGGTCTTCCTCGGAATGCTGGTGCTCCCGCTCGTGCTGCCGCAGTTCGGCTTCGCGTGGACCTCCGCGCTCGCCGAGGCCCTGCCCGGGTCCGGTGCGGCGTTCCTGCTGCTCGGAGGGGTGCCGGGGATGACCGAGGCGTCGTCGGTGACGACGTTGCTGGTGTGGGCCGCCGGCGCCCTCCTGCTCGGCTGGCTCCGGCTGGCGCGCGACGACGCCGACCGGTGAGCGGCCTCGTCCCGGGTCAGCGCCGGGTGCCGACGGCGACCAGGTACTCCATGTCGAACCGCGCCTGATCCGGCGTCCCGCGGTTCCACTCGTCGCAGAAGCGGTCGAGCGCCTCGTCGAGCTCGGCCGCGCGTCCCTCGCGCTCGGCGTTGGCGCGGGCGGCGATCGTCGGCCCGTAGTAGTCCTTGAAGTGCCGGGCGAAGTCGTGGGGGGCACGGAAGGCGGTGACCTCCAGGACGTCGCGGGTCAGCGTGCGCCACTCGACCCGGTCACCGAGCAGCTCCCGCAGGTGGTCCTCGCTGCCCCACAGCGGCGGCGGCTGCGCCCCGGGCGGAGGCGGCGGGGCGAACGGCTTCATCGTCCGGAACAGCGCACCGATCATGCCCTCCGGCGTCCAGCACAGCAGTCCGATGCTCCCGCCGGGCCGGCACACGCGCACGAGCTGGTCGGCGGCGTCCTGGTGGTGCGGCGCGAACATGACCCCGATCGAGGACATGACGACGTCGAAGGAGGCGTCGTCGAAGGGCAGGTCCTCCGCGTCGGCCTCCGTCCACTCCAGGTCCAGCCCCTGGGCCTTGGCGCGGTGCCGGCCGGCCTCCAGTAGCTCGGGGGTCAGGTCGCTCGCGGTCACGCGCGCACCGCGCTCGGCGGCGGGGAGCGAGGCGTTGCCCGTGCCGGCCGCGACGTCGAGCACCCGCTGCCCCTCGCGGATGTCGCAGGCCTCCACCAGCCGGGGGCCGAGCGGCAGCAGCCACGTCTCGACCATGCGGGGGTAGTCACCGGAGGCCCACATCTTCCGGTGGCGCGCCTTGAGTTCGGTGTCGCTGGGGGTCACGGACATGCCAGTTCCTCTCGCGGAGTCGGCCGGACCCCTGCAGAGCATGGCCGCGCCCTCCCCGCGCGGACAGGGACGAACTGCTCCCCCGGCCAGGGACGCGGGCGACGCGCGGCCTCGACCGGGGCGCTCAGGAGCCCCGGGCCGGGTCCACCCACACCCCCCGCTCGACCATCAGGGCGATCTGGCGGGCGATGACCTGCTCGCGGAACTCCGCGTGGGTGAACGGCGCCCGGTCGGCGTAGAGGTTGGGCGGGTAGACCGAGTCGCGGTACACGAGCTGGTAGAGCTCGGTCCGGAGGTCCTTCACCCAGTTGTCCCACTGGGCGTGGGTCCGGAAGTGCCGCAGCGCCCCGATGTCGATGGTGCCCGCGACGTAGGACGACCCGGCGCCGTACAGGTGCTGCCCGACGATCCGGCCCCGGTAGTCGATGACCATCGACCGGCCGCCGAAGGTGTCGATCGGGTCCTGCGACTCCGGCTGCAGGTAGTACGTCGCCAGGTTCGGGGCGACGACGTAGAAGTTGTTGTCCAGTGCCCGCGCCCGGCTCTGGATCTCGAAGAACTCGTTGCCCGTGTGCGGATGGGGGTAGGAGGCGCGGTAGACCACCTCGGCGCCGTTCATCGCCAGGCCCCGCGCGTTCTCCGGGTACGAGCCCTCGTTGGCCATCAGCACGCCCAGCCGGCCGATCTCGGTGTCGGCCACGGGGAAGAACGCGTCGAGGGTGAGCCCGTACAGCTCCACCCAGCGGTCCCAGACGTCGTGCGGGGTCATCGAGTGCTCCACCGGGTAGAGCGTCGTCAGCTTGTGGTGCGTCAGGATCAGCTCCCCCCGCGGGTCGAGGGCGAACCCGACGTTGAAGAACCGGCCGGGGAAGGCCTCGTGCCGGGCCTTCGCCTGGGCCATCACGAAGGTGTCGTAGGTCCGGGCCAGGTCCCCGAGGAACTCCGTCTCCGGACCCGGGATGTCGATCGCGCAGTCGCGGGCGAAGGTCTCGTGGTCCAGGTCGAGCACCTCGTCGTTGAACGCCTGCAGGCCCCCCTCCGGGATGGCGACGAGCCGCACCGGCAGCTCCAGGCTCGACAGCCACGAGGCCGCCTTGAACAGGTGGGCGATGTGCTCCAGGTTGCGGCCGATGTCCGCGCGCGTGCGGATGCCACGCACCGCGGGGACCAGGCCGACGGCGGTGTACGGCTCGATCATCGGCCGAGTGTGGCACCGGACAGGGTCCTGACCGGGGCCGCCGATCGCCGCCGTCCGGACTCCCGTCGGGCACCGGCTGCCCCTAGCGTCGGCACCGACCCACCGGAGGACGACGGAGGCGATCCCATGACCGGCACGACCACCCTCACCCGCGAGCGGGCCGACCTGATCGAGTCGCTGCGGCGGCACCGGTCCTTCCTCCGGTTCACCGTCCGCGACCTGACCGACGAGCAGGCGCAACGGCGGCCGACCGTCAGCGCGCTCAACCTCGCCGGGCTGATCAAGCACGTGGCGGCCACGGAGGCGGGCTGGGCCCGGTTCGCCGAGGGTGGCGCCGAGGCGATGCACCGCAACTGGGGCCCCGACGTCCAGACCCGGCACTGGCACCTGGCTCGCGGGGAGACGCTGGCCGGCGTGCTCGCCGAGTACGAGGAGGTCGCGCGGCACACCGACGAGCTCGTGGCCGGCTTCCCCGACCTGGACGCCGAGCACGCGCTGCCCGAGGCGCCGTGGTTCGAGGCGGGCGCCCGCTGGTCGGCGCGGCGGGTGTTCCTGCACATCATCGCGGAGACCGCCCAGCACGCCGGCCACGCCGACATCCTGCGGGAGGCCATCGACGGCCAGAAGACGATGGGCTGATCCGGCAGCACACCCGAGCCGGTCCGGCTGGCCGTCGTCGCCGACCTGCGAGAACGTCGTCACAGGCACCGCGGGGAGGGGGACTCATGAGGGTCGGCGACATCGACGTCCACCCGATCGCCGACGGCACCTTCCGCGCCAGTCCCGGTTACTTCGGGGAGCACGTCACCGCGCACGGCCACGAGGACCTCTTCGACCGGCACGGCCAGGCGTGGCTGCCGATCGGGTGCTTCCTCGTCCGGACCGGCTCGCACGTGGTCCTGGTCGACACGGGCCTGGGCCCCGACCTGCACGACGACGGCCCGCGGAGACTGCTCGTCGGCGGGCAGCTCATCACCGGGCTGCGCGCCGCCGGGGTGGGTCCGGAGGACGTCGACGTCGTCATCTGCACCCACCTGCACCTCGACCACTGCGGGTGGCTCTTCGACCTGGCCGGTCGGCCGGTCTTCCCGCGGGCCCAGCTCTGGTTCGGCGCGGCCGACTGGCAGCACTTCGTGCTCGACCCGCAGAGCCGGATGCTCGACCACATCCGGCACGGGATGCGATCCACGGACAGCGCCCGCATCCACCTCGTCGGCGACGACACCACCGTCGTCCCCGGCGTCGACCTCACGCCGACCCCCGGGCACACCCCGGGCCACCTGTCGGTCATCGTGTCCTCCGGGGTGCACCGGGCGCTGCTCCTCGGCGACGCGATCACCTGCCCCCAGCAGCTGGACGAACCGTCGTGGCACGCCCTGGGCGACCTCGACCCCCGGCTCGCCGCCGAGGTCCGGGCCCGCCTGTTCCGGGAACTCGAGGACGAGCACACCTACGGGGCCGGCGCCCACTTCCCCGAGCTCCGGTTCGGCCGGGTCCTGGCCGGTGAGATGCGCCGGTGGATCGGCTGAGCCCCCGACGGGGCTGACGCACCGGACCCGACGGCCACCCACCCCGTCCCCGGCGGCGCACGGTCAACTAGTGACGAGCGGGACCGGTTCGTCTCGTCCTCCGGTGTCCTCGCGGCGGCCGGGACCTTCCCCTTACGGTCGGTGTCAGCACAGACGCACACCGTCGCCAGCGGCCGGCTGGCCTCGTGTCCCGTTGACCACCCCCGAGAGGTACGACGTGTCCCTTCCCCAGCGCTCCCCCGCTCCGACCGTCCTCCGTCCGGCCGCCTACGGCCCGCCGCTGCGGACCCGGCCCGCCGTGCCCGTCCCCGTGGCCGTGCGGCCGGGACCGGCACAGCCGACGGCTGTCCGCCCGCCGGCGGCTGGACGCCCTGCACCGCGCGCCGCGGTCGGCTTCCTGACCGTGGCCGAGGTGGCGGCGATCATGCGCGTGTCGAAGATGACCGTGTACCGCCTCGTGCACGGCGGAGAGCTGGCGGCCGTGCGCGTCGGCCGGTCCTTCCGGGTCCCCGAGCCGGCGGTGCGCGAGTACCTGACCGGCGCCCGCACCGACGTCGCGTGACGACGGGACCCACCCGCGGGCGAGCGTGGACCGAGGGCTCGCTGACCTCTCGGCGGGCCCTCCGACGCCCTTCGGGACGGACGTCCCAGTCACCGTCCCGGCGACGCGAGGCGGGCGTCACGCCCTAGCCTCCCCTGCATGCGTGCCGTGCAGATCACCCGCTTCGGCGGGCCCGAGGTCCTCGACGTCGTCGACCTGCCCGACCCCGTCCCCGGCGACGGCCAGCAGCTGTTCGACGTCTCCTCCGCCGGCGTGAACTTCGCCGACACCCACCAGATCGAGGACAGCTACCTCGCGCCGCAACAGCTGCCGCTGGTCCCCGGCGCGGAGTTCGTCGGGACGCCGGCCGGCGGCGGGCCGCGGGTGGTCGGGCTGCTCGACGGTGGCGGGTACGCGGAGAAGGTGGCCGCCCATCCCCGGCTCACCTGGGAGGTGCCCGACGGCGTCACCGACGAGCAGGCGCTGGCCGTCGTCCTCCAGGGAGCGACCGCCTGGCACCTGCTGCGCACCAGCGCGCACCTGGCCACCGGGGAGACCGTCGTGGTGGTCGCCGGCGCCGGCGGGGTCGGCTCGCTGGCGATCCAGCTGGCCCGCCGGTGGGGCGCCGGCCGGGTCATCGCCACCGCCTCCAGCGCGGAGAAGCGGGCCCTGACCGAGCGGCTCGGCGCCGACGCGAGCGTCGACCCCGCCCTCGCCGACGACGACCCGAAGGCCTTCACCGCCGCGCTGCGCGAGGCCAACGGCGGCAAGCCGGTGGACGTCGTCCTGGAGATGACCGGTGGCAACGTCTTCGCCGGCTCCCTGTCGGCGCTGGCCCCCTTCGGCCGGCTGGTCACGTACGGCATGGCCGCGCGCCAGGAGACCCGCGCGGTGCCGCCGGGGGCGCTGCTGCAGAGGAGCCGCGCCGTCATCGGGTTCTGGCTGGCCCACTGCATGGCCCGGCCGCACATGATGGACGCCGCGCTGAGCGAGCTGCTGCCGCTGGTCGCCGACGGGTCGATCCAGCCCATCGCCGGGGGCCGCTACCCGCTGACCGCCGTCCGGGAGGCCCACCAGGACCTGCTCGCCCGCCGCACCACCGGCAAGCTCACGCTCGACCCCGCGCGCTGACGCGGAGTCGCTGGAGTGCGGGGACCGCTCTCCAGCGACTGCTCTCACACGATGCGGTTGGTCCAGAGCAGGCTGAGGACGAGGCCCACCAGGGCTGCGAGCACGCCGCCGCGGACGAACCAGTAGCTGACGTCGCGGGGCTCGGTGGTGTAGCCGATCTGGCTGCCGAGGTCCTCGTAGACCTGCTCGAGCTCCGCGGCGCTGGCCGCCTCGCTGTAGCTGCCCCCGGTCTCGTCGGCGACCCGCTCCAGCGTCTCGCGGTCCACCGGCACGGGAACCCGCTCGCCGTCGAGGTCGAGGGTGCCGTAGTCGGTGCCGAACGCGATGGTGGAGACCGGGATGCCCGCGTCGACGGCGGCGTCGATGGCCTGGGTGTCGTCGCGGCCCACGGTGTTGTAGCCGTCGGAGAGCAGCACGATCCGCGCCGGCGGCAGCTCCTCCTCCGACGAGTCCAGCGCCGCCTGGTAGTTCTGGATCGCCGTCAGCGAGGTGAACACCGCCTCGCCGATCGCGGTCGACTCGGCCAGGTCGAGGTTGTCGATCGCGGCACGCACCTGCCCGCGGTCGGTGGTCGGCGTGACCACGGTGGTCGCCGTCCCGGCGAAGGACACCAGCCCGAGGTTGATCCGCGGCGGCAGGACGTCGACGAACTCCTTGGCCGCCTCCTGCATCGCCTCGAACCGGCTCGGCTCGATGTCGGTGGCCTGCATCGACAGCGACACGTCGACGGCCATGACCACCGTGGCCCGCTCCCGCGGCACCCGGACCTCGGTGGAGGGGACGGCGAGCGACACCAGCAGCGCGACCATCCCGAGCGCGACCAGGGCGAAGGCCAGGTGCCGCCGCCACCCGGGCCGCTTGGGCACCAGCGTGTCGAGCAGCGCGACGTTGGTGAACCGGGCCGCGTAGGCCTTGCGGCGCAGTTGCAGCACCACGTACAGCGCGACGAGGGCCACGACGGCGAGCACGGCGAGCAGCCACAGCGGGGCCTGGAAGGTCATCGGACGGCTCCTCCGCTGCCGGCACGCCGGCGCTCGGCGACGAACCGGACGACGTCCATCAGCCAGTCGCGGTCCGTGCGCAGCTGCAGGTGCCCGGCGCCGGCCCGGCGCAGCGCCGCGGCGATCTCCCGGCGCTGGGCGGCGGCGCCGGCGGCGAACCGGGCGCGGAACTCCGCGTTGCCGGTCGGCACCTCCAGCGTCTGCCCGCTCTCCGGGTCGACGACGGTGAGCAGCCCGACGTCGGGCAGCTCCAGCTCCCGGGGGTCGACCACCTCGATGGCCAGCAGCTCGTGCCGCGCGGACAGGCCGCGGAGCGGACGCTCCCAGTCGGCGGGGCCCCGCGCGTCAGAACCCAGGAAGTCCGACACGACGACGACGAGGCCCCGCCGCCGCTGCGGCCGGCGCAGCGACTCCAGCGCGGCGGCGAGGTCGCCGCGGCGCCCGCCCGACGCCCGCGGGGTGGCGACGACGGCGCGCAGCAGCCGGTCGGCGGCCAGCCGGCCCGAACCCGCCGGGTAGCGATCGAGCCGCTCGCCGGTGGTGACCACGGCGCCGAGGCGGTTGCCGCCCCGGACGGTCAGGTGGCTCACCGCGGCCAGGCCGGCGATCGCCAGGTCGCGCTTCTGGCACAGGGCGGTGCCGAAGTCGAGGCTGGCCGAGAGGTCCACGACCGCCCACGTCTCCAGCTCGCGGTCGGCGATCGTCTCGCGGACGTGCGGCACCAGGGTGCGCGCCGTGACCGGCCAGTCCATCCGCCGGACGTCGTCGCCGGGGTGGTAGGTGCGGGAGTCGCCGGCTTCGCTGCCCGAGCCCGGCACCAGCCCCAGGTGGTCGCCCTGCAGCAGCCCGTCGAGGCGTCGCCGGATGGTCAGCTCCAGCCGCTGCAGCAGGACGTCGGCCGGGCCCTCGGCGAAGTGCGGCGGTGCGCCGTCACCGGCCCCCGGGTCGATGCCGCTGCCGGGCGTCGGTGCGCGCCCCGGCGGCCCCGGGTCCGCGGTGTCCGCCGTGCGGCGACGGAGGATCACGCCGGCGCGGACCCGCGTGCGTAGCCGTTGGGGGCGGAGCCGGCCTCACCCTGCGGCGCGCTGCCCGGCTGCCCCTGGGGAGCCGGGTGACCCTGCGGGCCGTTCGGGCCCTGCGCACCGGCCGGACCGGGGCCGAACTGCGGCACCGGCTGGCCCTGCGGCGGGCCGAACTGCGGAGCGGGCTGGCCCGGAGCGAACGGTGGCTGGCCCTGCGGCGGACCGAACTGCGGCACGGCCGGCCCACCCGGGACGCCCGGGCCGAAGCCGCCGGCCCGCTGCCTCGGGGTGACCTGCGGCAGAGGCACCGTCTGCAGGATCCGCTTGACCACGTGGTCGGCGGGCACGCCGTCGGCCAGGGCGTCGTAGGAGAGCACCAGGCGGTGGCGGAGCACGTCGGCGGTGACGTCGAGGACGTCCTGCGGGAGCACGTAGTCCCGGCCGCGGACCAGCGCCAGCGCCCGGCTGGCGGCGATCAGCCCCAGGGAGGCGCGCGGGCTGGCGCCGTAGGAGACCCACGAGGCGACGTCCTCCATGCCGTGCTCGCGCGGCGCGCGGGTGGCCACCACCAGGCGGACGACGTAGTCGACCAGCGCGTGGTGGACGAACACCTGCGAGGCGGTGCGCTGCATCCGCAGCAGGTCGGCCGGCCCGAGGACGGTCTCGGCCACCGGCGGGGTCGACCCCATCCGGTAGACGATCTCCCGCTCCTCCTCGGGGCTCGGGTAGTCCACGAGCACCTTCATGAGGAAGCGGTCGCGCTGTGCCTCGGGCAGCGGGTAGACGCCCTCGGACTCGATCGGGTTCTGCGTGGCCAGCACGAGGAAGGGGTCGGGCAGCGGGTGGGTGACCCCGCCGATGGAGACCTGCCGCTCGGCCATGACCTCCAGCAGCGCCGACTGCACCTTGGCCGGCGCGCGGTTGATCTCGTCGGTGAGGACGAAGTTGGCGAACACCGGGCCGAGTTCGGTGGCGAAGGTGTCCTGGCCGGCCTTGTAGATGCGGGTGCCGATGATGTCGGCCGGCACCAGGTCGGGGGTGAACTGCAGGCGGGCGAACCTGCCGCCGACGACGGTGGCGAGCGTCTCCACCGCGAGGGTCTTGGCCACCCCGGGCACGCCTTCGAGCAGCACGTGGCCGCGGGCGAGCAGGGCGACGAGCATCCGCTCGACCAGCCGGTCCTGGCCGACGATGACCCGCTTGATCTCGAACAGCACCCGCTCCAGGCGGGCCGCGTCGGCCGACGGCGGGACCGGCTGGCCGGCGGCGGTCGCGCCGGCAGGCTGCTCGAGGGGGGTGCTGGCGGCGCTGGTCACGCGGTCTCCTCGCTGGGGATCGTCCCGTCGGAGAGCCAGTGTCCTACACGGACCTGGACGGCTCCTGGACGTCCGCCATCCGCTCTCGCCGGGCGAGCCGCCGGCCCCGTGGATCCGCCACGCCGACCGTCCGCGTGGCGTGTGCACACCCCTGCCCGCGGGCACTCCAGGCTGCTAGCCTCGATCCTGCGTCGGGCAGCTCCCCCCGTGGCTGCCCGACGCCCTTCTGCCCCGCGGTCTCAGCCGGTCGGGCGCACGGCTCCGTAGTAGTTCGAGCCGAACCACATCGACGAGATCCGGACGACGTCGCCGCTCTGCGGGGCCTGGATCACCTGACCGCCACCGATGTAGAGCGCCACGTGGTAGATCGAGGTGTAGGCCGAGCCGGTGGCCCAGAACACCAGGTCCCCGGCCTGCAGGTCCGAGGCCGCCACGGTCCGGTCGCGGAACCGCCACCACTGGTCCCGGCTGGTGCTGCCGATGGGGATGCCGGCCTGGGCGTAGGCGTACTCGGTCAGGCCCGAGCAGTCGAAGCCGAAGACCGCGGTGTCCGGCGTGATGCCGTAGGACGGGCCCCGGCTGTTGCCGCCGCCCCAGCTGTAGGGCAGCCCGCGCTGGGACTTCGCCGCGGCGATCGCGATCTGCACGGCCGACCCGGTGGGCGTCCCGGCCGTGGTGTCCGCGGTGGGCTTGGCCGAGGTCCCCGACGACGAGCCGCCGGACGACGAGCCGCCGGACGACGAGCCGCCCGGACTCGCGGACGACGAGCCGGCCGAGTTCCCGGACGACGACGGCGTGGTGGCCGGCGGGCGGGAGCGCGCCGCCTCGGCTGCCGCGGCGGCCGCGGCAGCGGCGTCCCGGGCACCCTCGGCGCCGTAGAGGGCCTCCTGCGCCGCGGCGAGCTCGGCCTCCAGGGTGACCCGCTGCTCGGCCAGGGCCGCGGTCTGGGCGCGGGCGGAGACCTCCTGCTGCTGGGCGGCGGCCAGGGCCTCCCCCGCCGAGGTCTGCAGCTCGGTGGCCTCCTGCACCGCCTGCGTGGCCGCGTCCTCGGCGGCGGTGGCCTGCTCCTCGAGGACGGTCAGCTCGGCGACGACGTCCACGCGGTGGGAGCCGGCGGCGTCCAGGAGGGCCGCCCGCTCAACCAGCTGGCCCGGGCCCTCGGCGCTGAGGAGCGCCGCCGCCCCGGGCGCGGTGCTGCCCTGCATGTAGCTCGACCGCGCGAAGGCGACCACCTGGGCGCGGCCGCGCGCCAGGTCGGCCTCCGCCTCGGCGGCGGCCTCGGCCGCGGCGTCGGCCGCGCTCTGCGCCTCCTCCTGCGCGGCGCGGCGCTCCTCGTACTCCTGCAGCGCGATCTGGGCGGCCTGGTGCGCCGCGTCGGCGGCGGCCTCGGCCTCGGCCAGCTGCGCGCTGAGCGCGCCGGCCCGCGCCGCGGCGGCGTCGCGCTCGCTGCGCGCGGCCGCGACCGCGTCGTCCCCCGGGGTGGCCAGCGCCGTCCCCGGTGCCAGGCCGACGACCACGAGCGCGGCGGCCGCCGTCCCGACACCGCGGAGCCAGCGGGGGCCCCTGACCCTCGCCCGGCCCTGCTCCGTTCGCGCTGCGCTGTCCACGAACCGACCCCTCTTCGACCCTGCGCCGACGCGCCCCGGAGGGCGCTTCCTGGTGCGGGGATCGACCCGGCCGGGGAGGGGGTTGAGGGGGTCCTCACCCGGCCGGGTGATGTCGGGTCAGTTCACCTGACGGTCCGATGTGGACCAGAACGCCTCGCGCAGCTTGAACTTCTGGATCTTCCCGGTGGCGGTGCGGGCCAGCTCGTCGGCGAACTCCACCCGCTTGGGCGCCTTGTAGGTGGCGATCCGCTGCCGGCAGTGGGCGATGATCTCCTCCGCCGTCGCCGACTGGCCCTCGGCCAGGACGACGATCGCGGTCACCATCTCCCCCCACTTGTCGTCGGGGACGCCGATGACCGCGACCTCGGCGACCGCCGGGTGGCTGAAGACGGCGTCCTCCACCTCGATGGAGGAGACGTTCTCGCCACCGGTGATGATCACGTCCTTCTTGCGGTCGGAGATGGTGAGGTAGCCGCCCTCGTCGATCGTGCCGCCGTCCCCGGTGTGGAACCAGCCGCCCTCCAGCGCCTCGGCGGTGGCGTCGGGGTTCTCCCAGTAGCCGGCCAGGACCGTGTTGCCCTGGGCCAGCACCTCGCCGGACTCACTGGTCGTCAGCCGGGTGCCCAGCGCCGGCACCCCGGCCCGCGACAGCCGCTTGGCCCGCTCCTCCGGCGGCAGCCCGTCGTACTCCTCACGCGGGCGGTTGATGGTGAGCAGCGGCGCGGTCTCGGTGAGGCCGTAGATCTGGTTGAACTCCCAGCCGAGCTCGGCCTCGACGCGGGCGATGGTCCGCGAGGGCGGCGGGGCGCCGGCCACGATGATGCGCACCCGGTCGCGTCCCGGGATCTCCCCCTGCCACTCCGCGGCGGCGTCGAGCACGGCGTTCCACACCGCGGGCGCCCCGGCCATGACCGTGACACCGTGCTGCTCGACCCGGCGCAGGATCTCCGCGCCGTCCACCTTGCGCAGCACGACCTGGCGGGCGCCGAGGCCGGTCGTGGAGTACGGCAGCCCCCAGCCGTTGCAGTGGAACATCGGCAGCGTGTGCATGTAGACGTCGCGGTCGCTGATCTGCATGTGCATCGCGAAGGTGACGGCGTTGACCCACTCGTTGCGGTGGGTCATCTGCACGCCCTTGGGCCGGGCCGTCGTCCCGCTCGTGTAGTTGATGGTCGCGGTGGCGTCCTCGTCCGGTTCCGACCACGGCCGCGGCTCGGTGTCGAAGCGCAGCAGCTGCTCGTACTCCTCGCCGGTCGTGAACTTGTGCTCGGCCTCCACGCTCTTGAGCGCCGGCTCCAGCTCCGGGTCGACCAGCAGCACGCGCGCGCCGCAGTGGCCGACGATGTAGCTCACCTCCTCCGGCTGCAGCCGGAAGTTGACCGGGACGGCGACCCGCCCCGACGACGGGACCGCCAGCAGGCACTCCAGCAGCCGGCCGGCGTTGTGGCTGACGATCGCCACCCGCTCCCCCTCGCCCACCCCGAGCGCGTCGAGCCCGGCCTGCAGGGCCCGCCCGCGCCGGGCCACCTCGCGGTAGGTGAGCTCACCGGTGGACGGCGCCGGCTGGTTGGGCTCGTCGACGATGCCGACCCGGTCGCCGTAGACGAGCTCGGCGCGGTCCAGGAAGTCTCGGGTGGTCAAGGGCACGTGCATGTCGGGCTCCCCGGTGCTGTGGCCGTCCCCGGGAGCCGGGGGTCAGCCGCTCGACGTGGTCCCCGTCACGCTAGCCGGACCGGGCCGGTCAGGCAGCGCCCCCGCTCCCGGTCCGCGGTCAGGCGGGGTCGCGGAACCAGCCCGACGGCCCCGGCTCCCGGCCCGCAGCCAGCCGGGGGGCGTACTGGTCGAAGAACACCCGCGCGGTCAGCTCGCGGCGGCTGCGGACGCCGACCTTGGCGAAGACCGCCTTGAGGTGGTCCTGCACGGTGTAGGCCGACAGGTGCAGCGCCGCCGCGATGCCGCTGGTGTCCACCCCTTGCAGCACGAGCTGGACGACGTCCCGCTCGCGTGGCGTGAGGCCGAAGGCGGCCACGACCAGGGGCACGATCTCCGGCGGCCGCGCCTCCTCGATGGTCACGACGACGTCGGACGCCGTGCCGTCGCGGGACACCAGCCGCGAGGCGTGCGCGACCACCCAGTGCCCCGACCGCGTGCGCAGCCGCACCCGCGGCACCATGGGCTGCCCGTCGGCGGCGCCCCGCCGGGCGGCGCCCACCAGGCTGAGCAGGGCCAGCGGCAGCGGCTCCTCCCCCAGCGGCCCGCCGCCCAGCTCGGCGACCTGCGCCGCGGCGCCGACGCTGGCCGAGGCGAGCTCGCCGTCGGCCCCCACCACGAGCACCGCCGGCCCGTCGACGGGGGCGGCGCCGTCGACCGCAGCGGCCGCCAGCAGCCCGCTGCGCAGGCCGGTGGCCAGGGTCGAGCCGATGCTGCTGAGGAACTCCTGCTCCGGCGGGCTGAAGGCGGCAGCCGGGCCGTCGCGGAACAGCGCGAGGAAGCCCCAGGTGGTGCCGTCGACGGTGAGCGCGGCGCGCATCTCGTCGTCGAGGTCCCAGTGGCGCCGGATGAACCGGGAGAAGCGGGGCGAGAGGTCCGGCCGGCCCTCGGTCGCCGTCCGCAGCCCCAGCACCCGGCCGGGCCGCTGGTTCACCTGCAGGAACGCCGACGGGTCGGGCACCTCGTACTCGAAGTGCGCCCACTCGTCGTCGTGGTGGTCGTCGAACACCGCCTTCACGGTGCCGGTGACCAGGCCGGTCGCGGGGTCGGCGGTCGCGAAGCACGCCGCCGCGAACGGCACCGCCCGGGACAGCACCTCGAGCGCCGACTGCGCGAAGGTGGGCGCGTCGAGCCCGCTGGCGGCCAGGCCGCCCACCTGCGCCCGCACCCGTTCGGTGATCATGCTGCTCGTCACGGCGGACAGTGTGGGGGCGGGCAGCCACCTGCGGGTATCCCAGCGATCTGGGGGTGGAACTCCCCAGCGGGCTGGGATGGGCACGCGGTCCGCCCGCCGCCAGGTTCGTCGGCATGACGACCACTCCCGCCGCTCCGGTCGAGCGGATCAACCCCACCCCCTGGAGCGCGGCCTTCGGCTTCGACCAGGCCCAGCTGCGACCCGCGCCGTCCCGCCTGCTGACCGTCGCCGGACAGGGCCCCGTCGACGAGACCGGCGCCCTCCTGCACGAGGACGACGCGGCCGCCCAGCTCGCGCTCGCCGTCGCCAACCTGGAGGCGGTGCTCGCGGCCGGCGGCATGGACCTCGCCGACGTGCTGCGGCTGACGGTCTACGCCGCCGACGTCGACGCCGTCCTCGCCGCCTACGACGTCCTCGTCGAGCGGCTGGCCCGCGCCGGGGCGACCCCGCCGACCACGCTCGTCGGCGTCGCCCGCCTGGCCCTGCCGGGCATGCTCGTCGAGCTCGAGGCGAGCGCCGGCCGATGACCCTCTCCTCCCGCCTCCGCCGCCGTCCCGCCTCGACCTCCCTGGAGTCCCCCGTGACCACCGTCCGCACCCTCGACCTGTCCCGCCTCGCCGCCCGCGTCACCGGGCCCGTCCTCCGTCCCGGTGACGCCGGCTTCGACGCCGAGGTCGCCGGCTTCAACCTCGCCCATCCCCCGCGCCCGGCGGTGGTCGTCGGCGCCACCGGCCCCGAGGACGTCGCCGCGGCCGTCCGGTGGGCCGCCGACGCCGGTCTCGGGGTGACCGTCCAGGCGACCGGTCACGGGCTGGTCGACGACCTGGCCGGCACGCTGCTCGTCACCACCTCGCGGATGACGGACGTGACCGTCGACCCGGCCGCCCGCACCGCACGGGCCGCCGCCGGCGTCCGCTGGCGGCAGGTCATCGACGCCGCCGCGCCGCACGGCCTCGCCCCGCTGTCCGGGTCGTCGTCGGGCGTCGGCGTCGTCGGCTACACCCTCGGCGGCGGGCTCGGCCCCCTGGGCCGCCGGTACGGCTTCGCCGCCGACGCCGTCCGCCGGGTGCAGCTGGTCACGGCCGACGGCGCGATCACGACCGTCGACGCCGCGAGCGACCCCGATCTGTTCTGGGCGCTGCGCGGCGGCAAGGGCGCCTTCGGCGTCGTCACCGAGCTGGAGTTCGACCTGGTGCCCGTCGCCGGCCTGCACGGTGGCGGCCTCTTCTTCCCCGGCTCCGCGGCCGCCGACGTGCTGCACGCCTGGCGGGAGTGGACCGCCGCCCTCCCCGAGGAGACGAGCACGTCGGTCGCCGTCCTGCGGATGCCGCCGGACCCGGCGCTGCCCGAGCCGCTGCGCGGGCAGACCGTCGTGCACCTGCGGTTCGCCCACCTGGGCCCGGCGGCGGAGGGTGCCGCCCTGCTCGCACCGATGCGGGCGGTGGCGCCCGTGCTGGTGGACACCGTCGGCGACCTGCCCCTCGCTGCCGTCGACGCGATCCACATGGACCCGACCGAGCCGATGCCCACCCACGACCGCGGCACGCTGCTGCGGGAGCTGCCCGCCGAGGCGGTCGACGCCCTGCTGGCCGTGGCCGGTCCGGACGTCGACGTGCCGCTGGTGATGGTCGAGCTGCGGCTGCTGGGCGGAGCGCTGGCTCGGCCGGCCGCCGTCCCGAACGCGGTCGCCGGGCGGGATGCCGCCGTCTCCTGCTGGGCGCTGGGCCTCATGGCCGGCCCGCTCACCGAGGTGGTGCCCGCGGTCGCCGCCTCGGTCGTCGAGCGGCTGGCCCCGTGGTCGACGGGCCGGTCGCTGCTCAACTTCCGCGGCACGCCCGGCCCCGGCGGGGTGTGGGACGACGCCGATCTCGGCCGGCTGCGGACCGTCTGCGACCGGGTCGACCCGCGCGGGCTGTTCGCCGCCGGTTCCGCGCTCTGAGCACGCGCCGCGACCGCGGTCCGGCCCCGACGGGGGCCGGGCCGCGGTCAGCGCGCGACCAGCCGCGGCAGCGCGGTGCCGATCGGCTCGCGGACGACGAGGTCGGCGAGGTCGTCGTAGGGCGTCGGCTGGGCGTTGACGACGACGATCCGGGCGCCGGCGTCCGCGGCGAGGTCGGTCAGGCCCGCGGCGGGGTGCACGGTCAGCGAGGTGCCGACGGCCAGGAAGACGTCGCAGTCGGTGGCGGCCGCGACGGCGGCCTCGACGACGGCGGGGTCGAGCGCCTGGCCGAAGCTGACCGTCGCCGACTTGAGGATGCCGCCGCAGCGCAGGCACGCCGGGTCGGGCTCGCCGGCGTCGACCCGGGCCAGGGCCTGCTCCATCGTCGTACGGTCGTGGCAGGACAGGCACTCGACCTCGTGCACGGTGCCGTGCAGCTCGTGGACCAGCTCCGGCGAGGACCCGGCGGCCTGGTGGAGGCCGTCGATGTTCTGGGTGAGCAGGCCGCGCAGCCGGCCCTGCCGCTCCAGGTCGACCAGGGCGCGGTGGCCGGCGTTGGGGTGGACGTCACCGACCTGCAGGTCGCGGCGCATCAGCCAGGCCCGGCGCCGGATGTCGGGGTCGGCGACGTAGTACGACAGCGTGACGAGCTTCTCGGCGTCCGGGTCCCGGGTCCAGACGCCGTTCGGACCGCGGTAGTCGGGGATGCCGCTGTCGGTGGAGATGCCCGCGCCGGTGAGCACGGTGACCCGCTCGGCGGCGGTCAGCCAGGCGGGCAGCGGCTCGGGCACGGCGCCGGTCGTCACGCCGTCCACCGTAGGAGCGGGCACCGCCGGCCTACCCCCCGGAGCAGGCAAGGGTCGCCTCACCTGCGCGCGGCCGGCGGGCGGCTGGGATGATCGGGGGTGGCAAGCAGCGCGACAGACCAGCGAGGGGTAGGCGCAGAGACGTGGCAGCCAGCAAGGACAGCTTCGGGGCACGGGCGACGCTGAGCGTCGACGGCACCGACTACGACATCTACCGGCTCGACGCGGTGGAGGGCTCCGAGAAGCTGCCCTTCAGCCTGAAGGTCCTCCTCGAGAACCTGCTGCGCACCGAGGACGGCGCGGACATCACCGCCGACCACATCCGTGCGCTGGCGAGCTGGGACCCGAACGCCGAGCCGGACCAGGAGATCCAGTTCACCCCGGCGCGCGTGGTGATGCAGGACTTCACCGGCGTGCCCTGCATCGTCGACCTCGCCACGATGCGCGAGGCCATGGCCGAGATCGGCGGCGACCCGAGCAAGATCAATCCGCTCGCCCCGGCCGAGCTGGTCATCGACCACTCGGTGATCGCCGACGTCTTCGGCACCCCGGACTCCTTCGAGCGCAACGTCGAGATCGAGTACCAGCGCAACGGCGAGCGCTACCAGTTCCTGCGCTGGGGCCAGGGCGCCTTCAACGACTTCAAGGTCGTCCCCCCGGGCATGGGCATCGTCCACCAGGTCAACATCGAGCACCTGGCCCGCGTGGTGTTCCCGCGCCAGGAGGGCGACCGCGTCGTCGCCTACCCCGACACCTGCGTGGGCACCGACTCGCACACCACGATGGTCAACGGCCTGGGCGTGCTGGGCTGGGGCGTCGGCGGCATCGAGGCCGAGGCCGCGATGCTCGGCCAGCCGGTCTCGATGCTCATCCCGCGGGTCGTCGGCTTCAAGCTGACCGGTCAGCTGCCCGACGGCTCCACCGCGACCGACCTGGTCCTCACCATCACCGAGATGCTGCGGCAGCACGGCGTCGTCGGGAAGTTCGTCGAGTTCTACGGCGAGGGCGTCTCGGCGGTGCCGCTGGCCAACCGCGCCACGATCGGCAACATGAGCCCGGAGTTCGGCTCCACCGCGGCGATGTTCCCCATCGACCAGGAGACCATCGACTACCTGAAGCTGACCGGCCGCTCGGCCGAGCAGGTGGCGCTCGTCGAGGCCTACGCCAAGGAGCAGGGCCTCTGGCACGACGCCTCACGCGAGCCGTCGTTCTCCGAGTACCTCGAGCTCGACCTCGCGACCGTCGTCCCCTCCATCGCCGGCCCCAAGCGGCCGCAGGACCGCGTGTCGCTGTCCGACGCCAAGGCCTCCTTCCGGCAGGCGCTGCCCACGTACGCGCCGATCGACGAGATGCAGAAGGACGACGACGACGCCCCGCGTGACGCCGGCTCCGCCGTCGACGAAGCCGTCGAGGAGACCTTCCCCGCGTCCGACCCGGCGAGCCCCTTCGCGCACGGCAACGGCGAGGAGGGCAAGCCGCACCACGCCGTCGTCCCCACCCCGACCGGTGAGCGCGCCTCCAAGCCGACCAAGGTCGTGCTGGAGGACGGCACCGAGACCTTCGTCGACCACGGCCACGTGGTGATCGCGGCGATCACCTCGTGCACCAACACGTCGAACCCTCAGGTCATGATCGGCGCCGGGCTGCTGGCCAAGAAGGCCGTCGAGGCGGGCCTGGAGAGCAAGCCCTGGGTGAAGACGACGCTGGCGCCCGGCTCGAAGGTGGTCACGGACTACTACGAGAAGGCCAACCTCACCCCGTACCTGGAGAAGCTGGGCTTCTTCCTGGTCGGGTACGGCTGCACCACCTGCATCGGCAACTCCGGCCCGCTCCCGGAGCCGGTGTCGGCCGCGGTCAACGAGGCCGACCTCGCCGTCGTCTCGGTGCTGTCGGGCAACCGCAACTTCGAGGGCCGGATCAACCCCGACGTCAAGATGAACTACCTGGCCAGCCCGCCGCTGGTGATCGCCTACGCGCTGGCCGGCTCGATGGACGTCGACATCACCTCCGAGCCGCTGGGCAAGGGCAAGGACGGGCAGGACGTGTACCTGCGCGACATCTGGCCCTCGCCGCAGGAGGTCCAGCGGGTCATCGACGAGGCCGTCTCCGCGGAGCAGTTCGGCCGCAGCTACGAGGACGTCTTCGCCGGCACCGAGCAGTGGCAGAACCTGCCCACGCCCACCGGTGACACCTTCGACTGGGCCCCGGAGAGCACCTACGTCCGGAAGCCCCCGTACTTCGAGGGCATGCCGGAGACGCCGGCCCCGGTGCAGGACATCACCGGCGCCCGCACCCTCGCGGTGCTCGGCGACTCGGTGACCACCGACCACATCTCGCCGGCCGGCTCGATCAAGGCCGACAGCCCGGCCGGGAAGTACCTGAGCGAGCACGGCGTCGAGCGGCGCGACTTCAACTCCTACGGCTCCCGGCGCGGGAACCACGAGGTGATGATCCGCGGCACGTTCGCCAACATCCGGCTGCGCAACCTGCTCGTGCCCGGCACCGAGGGTGGCGTCACCAAGAACCACCTCACCGGTGAGACGACGACGATCTACGACGCGTCGGTCGCCTACCAGGAGCAGGGCATCCCGCTGGTCGTCCTGGCCGGCAAGGAGTACGGCTCGGGCTCGTCGCGTGACTGGGCGGCCAAGGGCACCGCGCTGCTGGGCGTCAAGGCCGTCATCGCCGAGAGCTACGAGCGCATCCACCGCTCCAACCTCATCGGCATGGGCGTGCTGCCGCTGCAGTTCCCCCAGGGCCAGGACCGCGAGTCGCTCGGCCTGACCGGCGACGAGGAGTTCACGATCACCGGCATCACCGGGCTCAACGACGGCGAGACGCCGCGCACGGTGAAGGTGACGGCGAAGGCATCGGACGGTCAGACGACCGAGTTCGACGCCGTCGTCCGCATCGACACCCCCGGTGAGGCGAACTACTACCGCAACGGCGGGATCATGCAGTACGTCCTGCGCTCGCTGCGGGGCTCCGCCAACTGATGGACCTGGGCCTGGGCGGTCGCGGGTACCTGCTCACCGGCGCGAGCCGGGGGCTGGGGTTCGCGGCCGCCCGGGCCCTGGTCGACGACGGCGCCCGGGTGCTGGTGAGTTCCCGCTCCGCCGACTCCGTCGCCGCGGCCGCCGAGCAACTCGGGGGTCCACCGGCGGCGTACGGCGAGGCCGCGGACCTCGCCGACGCCGGCGCCGCCGACCGGCTGGTCGATGCCGCCCTCGACCGCCTCGGCGAGGTGCACGGCGCGCTGGTCTCGGTCGGCGGCCCGGCGCCGGGCAGCGTCCTCGGCACCGCCGAGGAGGACTGGCGGGACGGCGTCGAGAGCCTGCTGCTCGGCCCGCTGCGGCTGGTGAAGGCCCTCGTCCCGCACCTGCGCGAGGGTGCGGCGATCGGCTTCGTGCTCTCCACCTCGGTGCGCCAGCCCCTGGAGGGCCTGGCGGTGTCCAACGGGCTGCGGCCGGGGATCGCCATGACGGCGAAGGGGCTGTCCGACGAGCTGGGCCCGCGCGGGATCCGCGTGGTCGGCCTGCTCCCCGGCGCGACCGAGACCGACCGGGTCCTCGAGATCGACTCGCGGCAGCCCGACCCCGACGCCGCCCGCCGTGCGACCGAGGCGTCGATCCCGTTGCGGCGGTACGCGCGCCCGGAGGAGTTCGGCCGCGTCGCCGCGTTCCTCCTCTCCCCCGCCGCCTCCTACGTCACCGGGACGATGGTCCCCGTGGACGGCGGCCGGCTGCGCGGGCCGTGAGCGAGCCGGCCGGCGCTCCCCCCGTGCTGGTCGCCTGCGCGCACGGCACCCGCAACCCCACCGGCCGCCGGCTGATCGCCGAGCTCGCCCTCGCCGCCCGCGCGCTGCGCCCCGGGCTGACGACCACGGCGGCGTTCGTCGACGTCCAGCCCCCGACGGTGGCCGACGTCGTCGGCGAGCTGCGGGCCGCCGGCCGCCCCGCGGTCGTCGTGCCCCTGCTGCTGTCCGGCGGCTACCACGTGCACGTGGACATCGCGCGGGCCGTCGAGGGCGGCGCGGGCGCGGTGGCCGCCCGGCCGCTCGGACCCGACCCGCGGCTGGCCGAGGTCCTCGTCGACCGGCTGCTGGCGGCCGGCGCCGACCCGCGGGACCCGCGCACCGCGGTGGTGCTGGCGGCCGCCGGCTCGAGCGACCCGCGCTCGGTCGCCGACGTCGAGGACACCGCCGCCCTCCTGCAGCGGTCCTGGGCCGGCCCGGTCACCACCGGCTACGGCTCCGCAGCCCGGCCGACCGTCGCCGACGCGGTGACCGCCGCCCGCCGGGCCGGCGCCGGACGGGTCGTCGTCGCGGCCTACCTGCTGGCGCCCGGCCACTTCCACGACAGGCTCGCCGGCACCGGCGCCGACACCGTCACCGCTCCCCTGCTGCCCGACGAGCGGATCGCGGCCGTGCTCCTGGACCGCTACGACGCCGTCGCCTCGTCCGTGGAGGTCTGACGCCCCCGGGCTCAGCCCCGGTGGAGTCGCTCGGCGACGTCCGGCGCCACGAGGATGGAGAAGCGGTCGAACACCGCCTCGGTGACCGTCTCCCCGATGCAGTCGCTGGCGCTCCGCACCGCCGCGCCCCCGGTCAGCAGCCGGTCGAAGCCGTCGCTGATCTCCTGCAGCAGGTACGGCGCCGCCGTCGTGCGCCCGAAGTGGTTGACCGCCACCATCGACACCTCGTCCTTGAGGTCGGCCAGCCGCGCGGCGCTCTTGGCGAAGGTCTCGACGTCGGAGTCGTGGAACTGGGCGTAGATGGGCCCGGTGTTGATGGTGTCGCCGCCGAAGAGGATGCCGGACCGGTCGTCGAGCAGGCAGATGCTGTCGCCCGAGTGGCCGGGTGTGTGCAGCACCCGCAGCTCGCGGCCGCCCAGGTCGACCACGTCGCCGTCGGCGAGCGTGCGCGTCGGCGGCTGCGGGGCGATCTCCCACGCCATGGGGTCGAAGCCGGCAGGGAGGGGCCGCGGCACGCTGTCGGCGTCGAAGAGGTGGAAGTACCGCTCGTCGGCGTCGCGTACCGCCTGCGCCGCCCGCACCAGCTCCTCGGCGTAGTGCAGGTACTGCTGGAGGACCTCGCGGGGCACGGGCTCGACGAGCAGGGCGGCGCCGGCCTCGTGGATCGCGGTGTCCTCGAACTCGTGGTTCCCGCCGACGTGGTCGAAGTGGTAGTGGGTGTTCACCACCGACACCGGCAGGGCGGTCAGCCCCTCCACGACCGGCCGCACGCGCGCGATCCCCAGCCCGGTGTCGAGCAGGACCGCACGCTCGGCGCCCTCGATCAGCCACATGTTGACGTGCGACGGCTCCGCGATGCTCCACACTCCTGCGGAGACCTGCCGTGCCTCGTGCCAGGACGCCATCGTGGCGCCTCCCTCCCAGGAGTCGGTGAGCGGACGCTCGCAGGGGCTGCACCGTACGCTGACCTACAGTCGGACGGTAGGTCTGGGGACCTGCACGAGGGGCGGAGGAGGGCAACGTGACCGCGAGCCGGCCCGGCCCCTACACCGTCGGCGAGGTGGCGGCCGCAGCCGGCGTGAGCCCGCAGACGATCCGCGAGTGGGAACGCCGCGGCCTGCTGCGGGGGCAGCGCACCCCCGGAGGGCAGCGGCGTTTCGGGGAGCCCGCCCGCGCGGCGGCGCGCCAGCTGGCGGCGACGCGCCGGCGGACCGAGCAGGCGACCGCGCCTCCGTCTCCTCCGGAGGAGGGCCTCGAGATCGCGCGCACCGGCGCGCGGATCCGGGCCGCCCGCCTCAAGGCCGGGCTCAGCCAGAGCGAGGCGGCCGAGCGGATCGGCATCTCACGCTCCTTCCTCTCGACCGTGGAGCGGGGGCAGTCCGGCGTCAGCGTGCACGTGCTCTCCGCCATGGCGGACGTCTTCGGCATCCCCATGGGCGAGTTCGGCCCGCCGGCCTCCCCGACCGCGGTGCTGCACCCCGACGAGCGCCCGCGGACCGTCCTCGCCGGCGGCGTCACCTGGGAGGAGCTGGTGACCCCGGGCCGGGCGATGGAGCCCGCCCTCCTGCACGTGCCGGGCCGCGAGACCAGCGGCGGCCGGGTGACCCGCCCCGGGGAGACGTTCGTCTTCGTGCTCAGCGGCTCCCTCGTGTTCGAGGTCGAGGGCACGGACGCCGAGCTGGGGTTGTCCGACGGCGACGCGCTGATCATCGAGGCCGCCACGGCGTACGCCTGGCGGAACCCGTCGCCCGCCCCGGCGCGCTGCCTGTGGGTCGAGGAGGTGCCGAGGGCACGCCCGCGGAACGCCGGACGTTGACCTGCGTCACAGTCGGGTTGTAGCTTTCCGCGCCATCGCGCTTCCGCGCGGCAGCGTCGAGGAGGCTGGCATGACGTCGTCCGGGCACGACACCGAGGGCAACCGCGCGTTCGCGGTCGAGCAGCACGGCATCGACCACATCCCCGAGAACAGCCGCAACGCGACACCGCGCGAGATCTTCTTCACCTGGTTCGGCGCGAACGTGATCTTCACGTACATCGTCATCGGCGCGATCGTCGGTTCCCTCGGCCTGTCCCTGTGGCAGAGCCTGACCGTCGTCGTCCTGGGCAACCTCGCCTACGTCCTGGTCGGGCTGACCTCGATCGCCGGCCCCCGCGCGGGGACGGCGATGCTCGCGGTCTCCCGGGGGGCGTTCGGCACCATCGGTAACCGCGTGCCCTCTGCCCTGAGCTGGCTGACCACCATCGGCTGGACGACGGTCAACATGGTCATCGGCACGCTGTCCCTCGTGACCCTCGCCGACCTCGTGGGGCTGGGCTCGGGCGCGGCAGTCGAGGTGGTCGCCCTCGTCCTCGTCACCGCGGCGACGGTCTCCGTCGCGATGCTGGGCCACGCCACGATCCTGCTGGTCAACACGGTGCTGTCGTTCGCCCTCGGCATCGGCACGCTGGTCCTGGGCGTCATCGTCGTCGCCGAGGCCGCGGGCAGCGGGACGAGCACCGGCGGGAACGCGTCGCTGGGCACCTGGCTGATCGCGTTCGCGGTGATCGCCGCCGCGCCGATGTCGTACGTCAACACCGGTGCGGACTACTCGCGCTACCTGCCCGTGGGCACCTCCGCCCGCACCGTCACCGCGGTGTCCGCGCTGGGCTCCTTCATCCCCGCGACGCTCATCGGCGGCATCGGCGTGCTGGCCGCGTCGGTCACCGACATGACCGACGCGATCGCCGGCCTGCAGAGCATCGTCCCGGAGGCCCTCCTGGTGGTGTACCTCGCCGTCGTCGTCGGGGGCACCATCACCAACAACTTCCTGAACACCTACTCGTCCGGGATGAGCCTGCTCGCGGTCGGCGTCTCGACCACGCGCACGCGGGCGACGGCGCTCAACATCGCGCTGGCCCTGGCCGTCACCTGCTACGTCGTCTTCTTCCGCGACTTCTCGGAGTTCCTGGTCGCCTTCCTCACCCTGATGATCGTGTGGAGCTCCTCGTGGTGCGGCGTCTTCCTGGCCGACATGCTGCTGCGCCGCAGCCGCTACGACGTCCGGGCCCTGCTGCAGCCCACCGGCGGCGCGTACTGGTACCGCGGCGGCTGGAACCTCGTCGCGGTGGGCTGGTTCCTCGCCGGCGTCCTCGCCTCCGCCCTGTTCGCGACCAGCTCGATCTGGACGGGACCACTCACCGCCTGGGTGGACGGCGGCGACCTCTCGATCTTCGCCGGACTCCTCGTGGGCGGAGTGGGCTACTACGTCCACGCCCGGGCGCGCGGGGTGGTCGGCGCACCCGCCGCCACCGGCGCCGCGGCGCGGGAGACCGGCGCCGCAACGGTCGAGCGCGCCTGACCGCCCGGAGCGGCGGCCGGCGCTCCGGTCGCCGCTCCGGGTTGTCCGACGAGGTCCGGCAGGCGACGCTCGGGGCATGGGTGCCGACGACGCCGTCTTCTTCGCCCGCCCGGAGGGAGAGCCCTCGCCGCTGGGCATCGCCCCGCGTCTGGCCGGCTGGATGGCGACCGGTCACCCCGACCAGGTGCACGTCCGGGCTTTCGTCACGCACGCCCAGCAACTGCTCGGCCCGGCCCCGGAGCAGGCGGAGCCCGCGGCCCTGCGCCTGGACGTCGGGCTGGCCGACGACGTCCGGATGCTCGACCAGTACGCGCTGAGCCACTACCTGGTCCCGCTGGTCGAGTGGCTGGGCCCGAACGGCGGGTGGGAGTTCGCCAGCGTGTGGGCCACGAAGGCACCGGGGAAGGACACCCTCCTGCGGCGCGGGGTCGCCGAGCCGGTGGAGCGCCCCGCCGGTGAGCGCACGTTCGTCGTCCGCACCAGCACCTCGGTCGGCTCGCCGGAGTACACGGCTCAGGTGCGCGAGCAGCTGGCGGGGGAGGAGGCGGTGACGGAGGGGCCGGTCAGCCTGCAGCTGTCGTTCTCGGTGCCCCCGGGGTGCAACTGGGCGGGGCTGTGGCAGCCCACGGTCGACGGCCTGGTGCCCGTCCTCGGCGCCGCCGGGGACGACCGGCCGGACGACCCGCGCGACGGGAGGGTGGTCGAGTTGGCCCTGCACCGGCGGGAGGACCCCGCGCTGGACCACGACGTCGTGATCACCGGGGTCGCCCGCCCCCTGCCGGAGGGCCGGCCCGCCACCGTCTGAGCGCGCTCGGGGAAGGCAGCAGCCTTGCTCCCCATCTTGCGGGTGCGCCCACCTCCCCCGACGGCGGGTGGGCGGTCGGGCGGATCCAGCCGACGCTGTTCCACGCACGGGGGATCTCGACCAGACGGGATCTGACCGATGGAACACGCCGCCCTCTCGCGACGCGACGTCCTCAAGCTGTCCGCCGCCGGGGCCACCGCCCTCGCACTGCCGCTCGCGGTGCCACTGAGCGCCAAGCAGGTGTCGGAACTGGACGAGAGGCTCCTGCCGCGGCCCTACGTGCGGCAGGCGGTCTACCCGCAGCCACCGATCATCCGGGTGGCGGCGACGCCCGGCCGCGCCAGCGTGACGCTGGAGCAGGCGGAGGAACTGGTGCAGGTCCTCCCGCCGCCGGCGCCCAGGACGCGGTTGTGGGTGTACCGCCGGCCGGGGACGACGGGCACCTTCCCCGGGCCCACGATCAAGGTGCGGCGCAACCAGCCCCTCACCGTGCGGCAGATCAACCGGCTGCCTCCCCGGCACCCGCTGTTCGGTCACGAGTTCTCGACGTCGACGCACCTGCACGGAGCGCCGTCGCTGCCGCAGTTCGACGGCTACGCCAACGACCTCACGCCGCCGGGGTACTTCAAGGACTACCAGTACAACAACACCGAGGACGCACGGACCCTCTGGTACCACGACCACGCCTGGCACGTGACGGCCGAGAACGTCTACACCGGTCTCGCCTCGCAGTACCACCTGCTGCCCCCCGAAGGGGACCCGACCTTCGGGCTCCCCGTGGACAACGAGTTCGACCTGCCCCTGATCATCAGCGACGCCGCGTTCAAGAAGAACGGCGACCTGCTCTTCGACGACAACAGCGAGTCGAGCTTCATGGGGGACGTGATCCTGGTCAACGGCGTGCCGTGGCCGGAGGTCCCGGTCCGGCCGCGGCGGTACCGGTTCCGCATCCTCGACGCCTCCCAGTCCCGGGCCTACGACCTGCAGCTGACCGGCGGCCTGCCGATGACGCTGGTCGCCACCGACGGCGGGCTGGTGCGCCAGCCGGTCGAGATCCAGCGCCTGCGGATCGGCAACGCGGAGCGCTACGACGTCCTCATCGACTTCTCCCGGTTCGCGGGCCAGCGGATCGAGCTGCGCAACAACCGCGTCGACAACACGATCGACTTCGACTTCACCGACCGGGTGATGGCCTTCCGGGTCGGCACCGACCCCGGCGGCACCGACCCGGCCCTGGACCTCGCCGGCTGGCCCGCCGTCGATCCCCAGGGCGTGCTCGCGCTCGACCCGAGCCAGGCCGTCGCGCGGCGCAACCTCCGGTTCGAGCGCCAGGGGGGCGAGTGGACGATCAACGGCCTCACCTGGGAGGACGTCGAGAACTCCGACTTCCGCAACGCGATCGCCCGCCCGCTGGTGAACAGCGTCGAGGTGTGGGACCTGGAGAACCGCTCGGGTGGCTGGTTCCACCCGATCCACCTGCACCTCGTGGACTTCCGGATCCTGAGTCGCACCGACGGACGCGGGCGGGTGCAGGTCTTCGAGGACGGGCCGAAGGACGTGGTCTACCTCGGCGAGAACGAGACCGTGCGGATCGTGGCGCGCTTCGGCCCGAACATCGGCCGCTACATGATCCACTGCCACAACACCGTGCACGAGGACCACGACATGATGCACCAGTTCTGGGTCCTCGGCCCCAACGGTGAGGAGGGTCCGGACCCGATCACGGCGGCGCCGCCCCAGCCCCTGCCGGGTGGCGGCGCCGGGTCATCCCCGTCGCCATCGCCATCGCCGTCTCCCTCCGCATCGCCGTCGCCATCGCCGTCCCCATCGCCGTCGCCGGTTCCTCCCGGCACCGGACCGGGAGCCGGCTCCGGTTCCGGTTCCGGTTCGGGGAGCGCGACCGCGACCACGACCCCGCCGCGGCGTGGGGCGCCGGCGACTCCGACACCGACCACGACGGCACCGCCTCGGCGGCGGTGACCCCTCCGCGGCGGCCGGCCGCCCGGTACCGGCCTCAGCCGGCCGCCGGTCCGGTCGCCGCCGGGCGGGCCGGGTCGTTCGACCACTGCGACCACGACCCGGGCCACAGGGCGGCCTCGACACCGGTGACGGCCAGTGCCGCCACCTCGTGGGCCGCGCTGATCCCGGACCCGCAGTACGCGGCCACCGGCCGGCCGGGGGCGACGCCGAGACCGGCGAACCGCGCGGCGAGTACAGCGGCTGGAAGGAACCGCCCGTCCCCGTCGAGGTTCTCCGTCGTCGGCGCGCTGAGTGCGCCGGGCACGTGCCCGGCGCGCGGGTCGACCGGCTCGACCTCCCCGCGGTAGCGCTCGCCGGCCCGCGCGTCGAGCAGGACGCCGCCGGCACCGGGCACCGCGGCGGCCTCGTCGATGGACAGCACCGGCATGCCGCCGCCGCGGAGGGTCACGTCGCCCGGCTCGGGGACGACGTCGCCGGTGTCCAGCGGGCCGCCGGCCCGGCTCCACGCGGCGAGGCCGCCGTCGAGGAGGCGGACGTCGGTCAGCCCGCCCCAGCGCAGCAGCCACCAGGCGCGGGCCGCGGCCAGTCCGCCGGCGTCGTCGTAGACGACCACCCGGTCGCCGTCGCTGACGCCCCAGCGCCGCGCCGCTCCCTGCAGTCGCTGTACCGACGGCAACGGGTGGCGGCCCTCTGCCGCCGAGGGCGGACCGCTCAGCTCGCTCTCCAGGTCCACGAACACCGCGCCGGGGAGGTGGCCCGCGAGGTAGTGCTCGCGCCCGCGCGGATCGCCCAGCGCCCACCGGACGTCGAGCAGCACCGCCTCCTGCCGTCCGACGCCGAGCTCGTCGACGGTCACCAGGACGGCGGCCTGCGGAGGTGCGGTCACCGGAGGGCGAGCAGGCTGCGCAGCTCCTGGGTCAGCGCCTCGTGCGCCTCGGGGTGCTGGTGCCACGCGGCGGGCGTGGCCTGCAACAGGGAGATCCGCCAGCGGCCACCGCCCTCGTCGACCGCGAGCACCGTGTGGATCGTGTGGTAGCGCGGATCGACGTCGTTGCTCCCGGGCGGGATCATCCCGGCGTGGGCCAGCAGCATCGCCACGCCCTGCGCGACGGGGCGCACGCTGCGGATCACCGCGACGTAGGTGGCCGTCTGGTGGTTGCCGAAGATCTGCCGGAAGTCGGCCGCGATGGCCAGCCGCCCGTGGTGGTGGGTGCCGTCGTACCCGATGATGTCGCCGTCGTCGGCGAAGGCGGCGGCGACCGCCGCACCGCTGCGCCGGTTCCAGCCGTCGAGGAACGACGTGTAGAGCGCACGGATCTGGGCGTCGTACGGGTGCGCTGCGGTCACAGAGTCCTCCTCGCTGGCGCCGCCGGCCGGCGGTGCAGTTTCCCGCGTGACCGCGCCAGCCCGGTCACGTCGTCCCTCGTGTGCCATGGGACGGGAGTGACGGTAGTGGTCACGCCGCGCCGACCGTTCGCCCCTCGCCGACGGCGAACTGGGTCCGGTACAGGTCGGCGTATCGGCCCCCGAGCGCCAGCAACTCGGCGTGAGTGCCCGACTCCACGATGCGACCGTCGTCGACGACGAGGATCTGGTCGGCGCTGCGGATGGTCGACAGCCGGTGGGCGATCACCAGCGACGTGCGGCCGGTGAGCGCGGTGTCGAGGGCGTGCTGCACCGCCACCTCCGACTCGCTGTCCAGGTGCGCGGTGGCCTCGTCGAGGATCACGATGCCCGGGGCCTTGAGCAGCACGCGGGCGATCGCCAGCCGCTGCTTCTCCCCGCCCGAGAGCCGGTAGCCGCGGTCGCCGACGACGGTGTCGAGGCCGTCGGGCAGCGACCGCACCAGCCCGGCGATCCGGGCACCGGCCAGGGCCTCCCACAGCTGCGCCTCGCTCGCCTCGGGCCGGGCATAGAGCAGGTTGGCGCGGATCGTGTCGTGGAAGAGGTGGGCGTCCTGGCTGACCACGCCGATGGCGTCGCGCAGCGAGCCCAGCGTCACGTGCCGGACGTCGACGCCGCCGACCCGGACGGTGCCGCTGGTGGCGTCGTACAACCGCGGCACCAGGTTGGCGATCGTCGACTTGCCGGCGCCGGAGTGGCCGACCAGGGCCACCAGCTGGCCGGGCTCCACGCGGAAGGAGACGTCGTGCAGCACCGCGGTCGGTCCGCCGTGCTCGGGCAGGGAGACCTCCTCCAGCGACGGCAGCGACACCTCCGCGGCCGAGGGATAGCTGAACGACACGTGGTCGAACTCGATCGACCGGTCGCCCGCCGGCACCGCGACCGCGTCGGGCTCCTCGCGGATCATCGGCTCCAGGTCGAGCACCTCGAACACCCGGTCGAAGCTGACCATCGCGCTCATGACGTCGACGCGGACGTTGGACAGCGCGGTCAGCGGCCCGTACAGGCGCGACAGCAGCAGCGCCAGGGCGACGACGTCCCCGGGGCTGAGCGAACCGGTGAACGCCAGCCAGCCGCCGAGGCCGTAGACCAGCGCGGTCGCCAGCGCGGCGACCAGCGTCAGGGCGGTGAAGAAGGTGCGCCCGTACATGGCCGACAGGACACCGATGTCGCGCACCCGCGCGGCGCGGCCGCTGAAGCCCGCCGCCTCGGCGTCCGGCCGGCCGAACAACTTCACCAGCAGGGCACCGGCGACGTTGAACCGCTCGGTCATCGTCGCGTTCATCGACGCATTGAGCCCGTAGGACTCCCGGGTGATCTCCTGCAGGCGGCGGCCGATCCGGCGCGCGGGCAGCACGAACACCGGCACCAGGACCAGCGAGAGCGTGGTGATCTGCCAGGAGAGGCTGAACATGACCCCGGCGGTCAGCACCAGGCCGATGGCGTTGGAGAGCACCCCCGACAGCGTCGAGGTGAAGGCCTGCTGGGCGCCGATGACGTCGTTGTTGAGCCGGCTGACCAGCGCGCCGGTCTGGGCGCGGGTGAAGAACGCCACCGGCATCCGCTGGACGTGCTGGAACACCCGGCTGCGCAGGTCGTAGATGACCCCCTCGCCGATGCGGGCGGAGAACCAGCGGGTGGCCAGGGAGATGCCGGCGTCGACCACCGCGAGCGCGGCGATGAGCAGGGCGATCCGCACGATGTCGGCCGCGGTGCCCTCGAGCCCGGCGATCCGGTTGATGATCCGGCCGGCCAGCAGCGGGGTCAGCACCCCGATCACCGAGGAGCCGATGACCAGCAGCACGAAGAACGTGAGGTCCCGCCGGTAGGGGCGGGCCACGCCCAGCACCCGCCGCACGGTGCCCTTGGGCAGCTCCCGCGCCGCGACCGACGGATCGCGCCGGAAGGACCGCATCGCCGCCATCGAGGTCATGGGACCGCTCACGTCGCCACCACCTCCTTCCCGTCGTCCGGCCAACACCACCGCTGGACGGCGGATTCCACCTCAGGATGTCAGCGCCCTCCGACGAGTTCGGCGAGCCGGCGGGTCTGGGCCGCCCGTTCGGCGGCGTCCTGCGTGGCGGGGTCGTTGCGGACGGCGGAGCGCACCAGCGCGGCGGTCTCCCGGCTGGCGCCGGCCGGGGCCGCGGTGATCGCGGTGACCAGCTCGGTGACGGCGGCGTCGAGCCGGTCGGCGGGGACGACGGTGTTGGCCAGGCCCACGGCGTGCGCCTCGGCCGCACCGACGCCCCGGCCGGTCAGGCACAGCTCCAGCGCCCGTGAGTAGCCGACGAGCTCCACGAGGGTGCTGGTCCCGGTGAGGTCGGGGACCAGCCCGAGCGTCGCCTCGGGGGGCCGCAGGACGGCGTCCTCGGTGAGCACCCGCAGGTCACAGGCGAGAGCCAGCTGGGCGCCCGCGCCGATCGCGTGCCCCTGGACGGCGGCGACCGAGACGATCCCGGGCGAGCGCAGCCAGCGGAACCCGGCCTGGTAGCCGCGGATCCGCTCCTGCGTCTCCTCGGCCGGCATCCGCGCCAGCTCCCCCAGCCCGCCGGCGGTACCCGGGTCGCGGCTGAAGAGGCTGCGGTCCAGGCCCGCGGAGAACGACCGGCCGGCGCCGCGGACCACGACGACACGGACCTCGTCGTCGAGCGAGCCGCCGATCGCGGCCAGGGCGGCCCAGGTGGCGGGGGTCTGCGCGTTGAGCTGGTCGGGACGGTCCAGCGTGACGGTGAGGACGGCGCCGTCCCGCGCCGTCCGCACCCGCCCGGCGTCGTCCTCCGGCGTCACGCCTTCTTGGTGTTCCGGTTGGCTCCCCCGCGGCTGCGGAGCGTGGCGCCGGACTCCGACAGCAGGCGGTGGACGAAGCCGTACGAGCGGTTGGTCGACGTCGCCAGCGACCGGATGCTCTCCCCGCCGTCGTAGCGCTGGCGCAGCTCGTCGGCCAGCGAGGACCGGTCCCCCCCGGTGATGCGCTTGCCCTTGCCCAGGTCCGCAGTGCTCGAGTCGGCCATGACTCCCCTCCGTCAGCGACCGTCCGCGGACCGCGCGACCCGCTCCGGCAGCTCGTCCCCTCGGCGCCGGGCCCCACTGACCTCGGCATCCCGCGACCCATGATCACCCAGCACCCCCGGCCGCGCGACGTGAAGGGCGACCCGAGGCGGATCGAGGGACGACTCCCTGCCGGGGACGGCACCGAGTCGTGTGGACCGGTCGCGGGGGGCCCGGAGTGCCTCCCGACCGGGACACGGGCAGCGGCTCAGCGAGCAGGGGGACGGCACCTGGCCGCGGTGCGGTCCGGAGGACCGCGGTGACTACGCCAGCTCGACGAGGTCGGCGAGGTCCTCGCTCCAGGCGTCCTCGGTGCCGTCGGGCAGCAGGATGACCTTGTCGGGGTCGAGCGCCCGCACCGCACCCTCGTCGTGGGTGACCAGCACGATCGCGCCCGTGTAGGTGCGCAGCGCCTCGAGGACCTGCTCGCGGCTGGCCGGGTCGAGGTTGTTGGTCGGCTCGTCGAGCAGCAGCACGTTGGCGCCGGAGACGACCAGCGTGGCCATGGCCAGCCGGGTCTTCTCGCCGCCGGAGAGCGTGCCGGCCCGCTGGTCGACGGTGTCGCCGGAGAAGAGGAAGGCGCCGAGGATGCGCCGCAGCTCGGTGTCGGTGCTGTCCGGAGCCGCCGAGCGCATCACCTCGAGCAGCGAGCGGTCGAGGTCGATGGTCTCGTGCTCCTGCGCGTAGTAGCCGACGCGCAGGCCGTGGCCGGCCTTGACCTCGCCGGTGTCGGGGTCCTCGGTGCCGGCGAGCATGCGCAGCAGCGTCGTCTTCCCGGCGCCGTTGAGCCCGAGGACGACGACGCGCGTGCCGCGGTCCACGGCGAGGTCGACGTCGGTGAAGACCTCCAGCGAGCCGTAGCTCTTCGACAGTCCCTCCGCGGTGAGCGGGGTCTTCCCGCACGGGGTGGGCGTGGGGAAGCGCAGCTTGGCCACGCGGTCCTGGACGCGGACGGCCTCCAGCCCGGCGGCCAGCCGCTGGGCGCGCTTGTCCATGCTCTGCGCCGCCTTGGCCTTGGTCGCCTTGGCGCGCATCTTGTCCGCCTGCGCGGCCAGCGCGTCGATCTTGCGCTCGGTGTTGGCCCGCTCCTGCTTGCGGCGGCGCTCGTCGGTGTCCCGCTGCGCCAGGTACGGCTTCCAGCCGAGGTTGTAGACGTCGACGACGGCCCGGTTGGCGTCCAGGTGCCAGACCTTGTTGACGACGGCGTCCAGCAGCTCGACGTCGTGGCTGATGACGATCAGGCCGCCCTTGTGCGAGGCCAGGAACCCCTTGAGCCAGGTGATCGAGTCGGCGTCGAGGTGGTTGGTGGGCTCGTCGAGCAGCAGCGTCTCGGCGTCGGAGAACAGGATCCGGGCCAGCTCGACGCGGCGGCGCTGGCCGCCGGAGAGCGTGCGCAGCGGCTGGACCAGCACCCGGTCGGGCAGACCCAGCGCGGTGCAGATCCGGGCGGCCTCGCTCTCGGCGGCGTACCCGCCCAGCGCGGCGAACTGGTCCTCGAGCCGGCCGTACCGGCGCACCGCGCGGTCGCGCTCGGCGTCGTCGGCCGGCTCGGCCATGGCCACCTGCGCCTTGGTCATCTGCGCGCGCAGCACGTCGAGCCCGCGGCCGGAGAGCACGCGGTCGCTGGCGGTGATGTCGAGGTCGCCGCTGCGCGGGTCCTGCGGCAGGTAGCCGATCTCGCCGGTCACCTCGACCTTGCCGGCGTGCGGCAGCCGCTCCCCGGCGAGGGTGGTGAGGGTGGTGGTCTTGCCCGCCCCGTTGCGGCCGACCAGCCCGATGCGGTCACCGGGCTGCACGCGGAGGGTCGCCTCGCTGATGAGGATGCGGGCGCCGGCGCGCAGCTCCAGCCCCGTGGTCGTGATCACTGATCCCAGGGTAGGCGCTCCTCCGGCTCCGGTCCGCCCTCGGCCGGGGTGACGTCCGCGGCACCGTTGTCCACAGGCGGCCGCTCGCGCCCCACACGGCGCCGCCGCCTGGTCCACGATCCGGGCATGACCTCGTCGAACCCGACGTCGCAGGGCCCGCCGCGCCCGTCCTGCGGGCGTCCCGCGGTCGGTGCGGCGGCGCAGCAGCGCGCCCCGCTGCCTGCCTCGCCGGCCGCGACCGCGACCATCGCGTCGCTCTTCGGCCGGCTCCCGCGCAGCAGCGTGGTCCTGCAGCTCCTGGTCCTGCTGGCCGTGCAGCCGGTCCTCGTTCTGTCGACCTCGGCCCTGGAGGGTGCCGGCCCGCTCGCCGGGCTGCTCGTGCTCGTCCTGCTCGACGCGCTCGTGCTCGCCCGGGCCAGCACCTTCCTCATCGCCCACGTGGCCGAGTGCTGCATGAGACTGGGCGCGATCCTCACGGCCGTCCTCGGGTTCCTGATGGTCTGGGCCTCGACGCCACCCGTGTCCTGGACAGCCACGGCCCTCCTGGGCGCAACGGCCGTGATGTCGCTCCTCGTGCGGCGGGATCCCCGCCTGGCCGGTCGGCTGCCGGCCACTCCGACGTTCGTGGGAGTGGTGGCCGTCCCCGTCGTCCTGTGCCTCACCGGTTCGCTGATGGTGACCTTCTGAGCCGACCGTCCGGGCGGCGCAGACGCGCCGACCGTCGGCGGGTGGCCGCCGCGCCCCGGCCCTACCGTGGACCGGACGTCCGGAGGGAGGGAAGCGGCCGTGGACCCTGCGGAGGCGCCGCCGCTCCCCTACCGGGCGCGCGGGCTGGAGTGGTTGCTCGCGGTCGGCGTGGTGCTCGTCGCCACCGCCGGCGCCGGCATGACCGCCCTGTTCGGCGGGGACTGGGCCCGGGTCCTCCTCCTCGGCCTCGCCGTGGCCGCGGCCATGGCGAGCTGGGCCGCCGCGGTCGCGACGTTGCCACGGTCGGAGGAGGCGCTCGCCGCCGCGGCGGTCGTGCTCGCCGCGCTGGGCGCCGACCCGGGCGGTTCCCTGACGTCCGGCAGCCTCGGTCCACCGGTCACCGTCGGCGCGGTCGCCGCTGTCCTCGCGTTCCTGCTGCCCTCCCCGGTCGCCTGGCCTCTGGCCGTGTGGGCCGCCGTCCAGGTGACCGCGCTGCGCGCCGTCGACGGCGCACCGTCCGGCTTGCCCGACGTCGCCCTCACCCTCGGAGCCGCCCTGGCCGGGCTGGCCACGGCGGGCACGGCCCGACCCCTGGTCGCCCGGATCGCCCTGCTGGCCGCGATGCCGTGGTGGGTCGCCGGCGTCGGCGGCGCCGTGTACACCGCCTGGACCGGCGCGGGCCCGGCGCGCTGGCTCCCGGTCGCGCTGACCGTCGCGGCGGCCGCCGCACTGCTCGCCGCGGCGCAGCGGCGGGAGCTGGGTGCTCTGCTGCGTCCGCCGTCGGCCGTGGCCGCGCTGTGCGGGATCGCGGTCGGCGCGGCCGTCGGGGCCGCGCTGCACAGCCCCGGCCCCGTGGCCGTCCCGCTCGCCGGCTACCTCGGCGTCACCCTCGCCTCGGTCGCCGCGGCGCTGCTCACCGGCGCCGCGCGCCGGGCGGTGCTGCCCGCTGCGGTGGGCGCCGCAACGACGCTCGTCGTCCTGTGCCTCGTCCAACTGCTGGCCGACGCCCGGTGGACGGCGCTGGCCTGGCTCCTCGCGGTGACCGCGGCGGTGAGCCTGCTCACCGCGGTGCTCCGGCGCGACGAGCGTCCGCGGGCCCTGCCGGCGGCCGTCGTGTGCGGTGGTCTCGCGGCGCTGTGCACGGTCCCGGACGGTGGGCTGGGTGGTCCCCGCGGCGCCGCCGTCGTGCTGACCGGCCTGTACCTCGTCGCCCTCACCGGCGGCCTCGGCCTGGAGACGCGCACACGGCGGCCGACCGTGACGGCCGCGGCTGCCTGCGCGGTCGCTGCGGCGGCCCTGCTGGTGGCCCTCCGCGCCCGCGGCCAGCTGGCCCTGCACCTCGCCGTCCAGGGCGCCGGCACCTACGTGTGGGCGTGGCTGCTGTGGCGGCAGGCGCGAGGCCGTCGTGCCCGGTGGTCACGGCGACGGGCGGCGCGGGCCGCCCGGCCGGACGCCGCGACGGCCGAGCCGGGCTGGGCGGCCCGGCTGGGGGACGCCGTCCGCCCCGGGGCCCGCGCCGTCCGCCACGGGCTGCGCGCCGTCCGCGACGGCATCCGCGTGGTCCGGCGGTCCGTGCAGGAGGCGATCGCGGTTCCCCCCGGCCCGGCGCCGGCAGCGGAGCGGCCGGCGTCACGGGCGACGCGGCCCCCGGCGCCAGCCCCGCCCGACCCCGAGCCGGTCGACGAGGCGACGGCCGCCCCCGAGGTGTCGCCCGCCTGGCGGGCCGGCGCGGCGCAGCTGGTGCTGGCGGCGTGGGTCCTCGCCGCCCTCACCGACGCGGCGGTCCCCGAGGCCTACTCGCTGCCGGCGGCGGTCGGGTTGCTGATGGCGGCGGGCCCGCGGCTGGCGTCGGGGCGGTCGGCGCCCGCCTGGGGGCCGGGGCTGTGGGTCGCCGCGGCGCCGTCGGTCGCGTGGGCGGTGCTGGCGCCGGGGAGCACCCGTCCGCTGCTGGTGTTCGCCGTCGCCGCCGCCGTCATGGCGCTCGGCGCGTGGCGGTCGGTCCGTGCGCCGGTGGTGGCCGGCGCCGCCACCGCCGTGACCCTCGCCCTCGGCCTGCTCGTGGTGCAACTGCCGCTGGCGGTCGGCAGCGCGCTCGTCGTCGGCGTCAGCCTGCTGGCCGTCGGGGCCTGGCGGGAGATGGTGCTGCGGCGGCGCCGGCGCGAGCGGGAGTCCGATGACGGGACCACCCCGGCCGACCGGTCCGACGGCTTCCGTCGCCGCGTGGCCGCCATGAGGTGAGGCCCGAGACGACCGTGGCGCCGCGACTCGGCCCGGAAGGGCAGGGTCACGGCGCCACGGGACGGCGTCGGTCCTGGCTCAGACTCGGAAGCCCAGGGCCCGCAGCTGCTCGCGACCGTCGTCGGTGATCTTGTCCGGACCCCACGGCGGCATCCAGACCCAGTTGATCCGGATGTCGTCGACCAGCCCGGGGCCGGGACCGCCGGTCAGGGCCTCGCGGGCCTGGTCCTCGATGACGTCGGTCAGCGGGCAGGCCGCCGACGTCAGGGTCATGTCGATGACGGCCACGTTCGACTCGTCGACGTCGATGCCGTAGACCAGGCCCAGGTCGACGACGTTGACCCCCAGCTCGGGGTCGACGACGTCACGCATGGCCTCCTCGACGTCCTCGATCAGCGCCGACTTGTACGGCGGCAGCTCCGCCGGCGTGGCGTCGGTGGGCTCGGTGCTCACCGCGTTCTGGTCGTCTCGCTCATGCGTCCTGCCCTCCAGTCGGGGTGGTGGGGTGGGCGACCGACAGGGCCCGTGCGCTGGCGTCCTTGAGGGCCATCCAGCTCATCAGCGCGCACTTGATGCGCGCCGGGTACTTCGACACACCGGCGAACGCGACGGCGTCCTCCAGTTCGTCCTCGAGCTTCTCGGCGACGGCCGCGTCGCCCTTGCTCTGCATCAGCGTCATGAAGTGCTCGCCGGTCCCGAGCGCCTCGGTCACGGTCTTCCCGATGACCAGGTCGTACATGGCCGACACCGACGCCTGGCTGATCGAGCAGCCCATGCCCTCGTACGAGACGTCGGCGAGGCGCTCCCCGTCGAGGTGCACCCGCAGGGTCACCTCGTCGCCGCACGTCGGGTTGACGTGGTGCACCTCGGCCTCGAACGGCTCGCGCAGACCGCGGCCGTGCGGGTTCCGGTAGTGGTCCAGGATGATCTCCTGGTACATCGACTCGAGCTGCATGCTCAGCCCACCTCCACCGGGGCAACGCCGAAGAACTCCTGCGCCTTCCGGACGGCGTCGGCCAGGGCGTCGATGTCGTCGTACCCGGTGTGCACGTAGAACGTCGCCCGCGTGGTGGCAGGGACGCCGTAGCGCCGCACCACCGGCCAGGCGCAGTGGTGCCCCACCCGGACCTCGACGCCGAGGTCGTCGAGGACCTGGCCGACGTCGTGCGGGTGGATGCCCTCCACGGTGAAGGAGATCGCGCCGCCGCGGGCCACGGTGTCGGGCGGGCCGATGACGGTGACCCCCGGGATCTCGGCCAGCCGCGCCAGCGCGTAGCCGGTGAGCGCCTCCTCGTGGGCGTGCACGTTCTCCATGCCGAGCCCCTGCAGGTACTCGACGGCCGCGGCCAGCCCGATCACCTGCGCGGTCATGGGCACCCCGGCCTCGAACCGCTGGGGCGGGGGCATGAAGGTGCTGCCCTCCATGCGCACGACCTCAATCATCGATCCGCCGGTCAGGAACGGCGGCAGCGCGTCGAGCACCTCGTAGCGGCCCCACAGGACGCCGACCCCGGTGGGCCCGAGCATCTTGTGCCCGGAGAACACCAGGAAGTCCGCGCCGAGCGCGGTGACGTCCACCGGCTGGTGCGGCACCGACTGGGCGCCGTCGACCAGGACGAGCGCGCCGACCTCGTGGGCGCGGGCGACGATCTCCCCGAGCGGGTTGATCGTGCCCAGGATGTTCGACTGCTGGGTGACCGCGACCAGCTTGGTCCGCTCGTTGACGACGGTGGCGAGGTCCGACAGGTCCAGCCGGCCGTCGTCGGTGAGGCCCAGCCAGCGCAGCGTGGCGCCGGTGCGCTCGCACAGCTGCTGCCAGGGCACCAGGTTGGCGTGGTGCTCCATCTCGGTCACCACGATCTCGTCGCCCTGCCCGACGGCGTACCGGCGGAACTGCTCCTCCTTGGCGGTGGCCGCGTTGGAGAGCGCGTAGGCGACGAGGTTGATCGCCTCGGTGCTGTTGCGGGTGAACACGACCTCCTCGGCCGGGGCGCCGATGAAGGCCCCGATCGTGGCGCGTGCCGCCTCGTAGCGGGCGGTGGCCTCCTCGGCCAGCTGGTGCGCACCCCGGTGCGGGGCGGCGTTGCAGGTCTCGTAGAAGTCCCGCTCGGCGTCCAGGACGCTGCGCGGCTTCTGCGAGGTGGCCCCCGAGTCCAGGTAGACCAGCCGCTTCCCGTCGCGGACGGTGCGCGACAGGATCGGGAAGTCCGCCCGGATCGCCTCGACGTCCAGCGGCAGGGGCGGCTTGTGCGCCCCGGCAGCGGGACGCGAGACGGTCTGGGTCATGACTGGAGGACCTCCGCAGCGGCCGACTCGGCGCTGGCCTGCTCGTTCGAGTCCTTGACGTACGCGGCGTAGCCCTCGTTCTCCAGCTTCTCCGCCAGCTCCGGACCGCCCTCCTCGACGATCTTGCCGGCGACGAAGACGTGCACGAAGTCGGGCTTGATGTAGCGCAGGATCCGCGTGTAGTGGGTGATCAGCAGGACGCCGACCTCGCCCTCCGCGCGGGTGCGGTTGACGCCCTCGGAGACGATCCGCAGCGCGTCGACGTCCAGGCCGGAGTCGGTCTCGTCGAGGACGGCGATCCTCGGCTTGAGCAGCCGCATCTGCAGGATCTCGTGGCGCTTCTTCTCACCGCCGGAGAAGCCCTCGTTGACGTTGCGCTCGGCGAACGCCGGGTCCATCTCCAGGGCGGCCATCTCGCTCTTGACGTCCTTGACCCAGGTGCGCAGCTTCGGCGCCTCGCCCTGGACGGCCGTGGCCGCGGTGCGCAGGAAGTTCGACACCGAGACCCCGGGCACCTCGACCGGGTACTGCATGGCGAGGAACAGGCCGGCGCGGGCGCGCTCGTCGACGCTCATCGCGAGGACGTCCTCGCCGTCGAGGGTCACCGTGCCGCCGGTGATCGTGTACTTCGGGTGACCGGCGATCGAGTACGCGAGGGTCGACTTGCCCGACCCGTTCGGCCCCATGATCGCGTGCGTCTCACCGGAGCGGACGGTCAGGTCGACCCCGCGGAGGATCTCCTTGGTGTCGTCGCCCTCCCCCACGGTGACGTGCAGGTCGCGGATCTCCAGCACGGACACTTCTCTTCTCGCTCCTCAGTTGCGGGTCGCGGGGACGGAGGCGTCGACGTCGACCAGGACGTCGTCGCCCTCCACCCGGACCGGGTAGACGGGCACCGGCTCGGTGGCCGGCAGGTTGGTGGGCTCACCGGTGCGCAGGTCGAAGCACGACCCGTGCAGGTAGCACTCGATGGTCGGGGCGCCGTCGAACTCCTCGACGTCGCCGTCGGTCAGCGGGACCTCGGCGTGCGAGCAGAGGTCCTCGAGCGCGAAGACCTCGCCCTCGAAGCGGACCACCGCGACGTCGACGTCCGCCAGCTCGACCCGCAGGGAGCCGTTCTCGGGTACCTCGGACAGCGCGCAGAGCCGCTCGAACGCCATGTCAGCCCTCCACCGGCTGCTCGGCGAGCGCCGGCAGGGCCCCGAGGCGGGCCTCGATGGTGCCCATCAGGCGGTCCTGCAGCCCGGGCAGGCCGATGTGCTGGACGACGTCGGCGAAGAAGCCGCGGACGACGAGGCGCCGCGCGGTCTCGGCGTCGATGCCACGCGAGCACAGGTAGAACAGCTGCTCGTCGTCGAACCGGCCGGTGGCGCTGGCGTGGCCGGCGCCGACGATCTCGCCGGTCTCGATCTCCAGGTTGGGCACCGAGTCGGCGCGGGCGCCGTCGGTGAGCACCAGGTTGCGGTTGAGCTCGTAGGTGTCGGTGCCGGTGGCCGCCGGGCGGATCCGGACGTCACCGACCCACACCGTGTGCGCCTTCTCGCCCTGCAGCGCGCCCTTGTAGAGCACGTTGCTGGTGCAGTTGGGCACGGCGTGGTCGACCCACAGCCGGTGCTCCTGGTGCTGGGTCTCGTCGGCGAAGTAGACCCCGAACAGCTCCGCCGTCCCGCCCGGGCCGGCGTACTGCACGTTGCTCACCAGTCGCACGAGGTCACCGCCGAGGGTCACCACGACCTGCTTGAGCGTGGCGTCACGGCCGACGACGGCGTCGAACTGCCCGCCGTGCACCGTGCCCGGCGCCCAGTCCTGCACCGACACCACGGTGACCTGCGCGCCGTCCCCGACGAGGACGGCGACGCCCCCGGAGTACCGGGCGAGGCCGCTGTGGTCGAGGACGACCGTCGCCTCGGCGAACGCGCCCACCTCGACGACCAGCTGGCCCCACACGACGTCGTCGGAGCCGGTGCCCGACAGCCGCAGGGTGACCGGGCGGTCCGGCTGCGCCTCGGCGGGCACGCGGACGACGGCGGCACCGCCGCTGCGCTGGCGGGTGAGCGCGGCGAGCCGGTCGACCGGCTCGGGCAGGCCCTTGAGCAGCGGGTCGTCGGCGTCGACGCTGGTCAGCTCGACGCCCTCGGGCAGGTCGGTGTCCCACTGCAGGTGCGCGTCGGACGGCGCGCCCTGCAGCAGCGGGCGGATCCGGCGCATCGGGGTGAAGCGCCACTCCTCCTCGCGGCCGGTCGGCTCGCCGAAGGCGTCGGGGTCGGTCGAGGTGAACCGCTCGGCCGGGGAGCCGGTCGGCACCGGGCCGCCGTGCGAGTGGGCGCCGGGGCCGGCCTCACCGGCGGTGGCGGTGCCACCGGCCGGGGTGGTCGGCGGCCCGGCCTGGGCGCCGACGCCCGGGGCGAACAGCTCACCGGCGAGGCCGCCGGTGGTCTCGACGGTCGTGCTGGTGTTGTCGGGGGCTGACATCAGCCGACGGCACCTTCCATCTGCAGTTCGATGAGGCGGTTGAGCTCGAGGGCGTACTCCATGGGGAGCTCGCGGGCGATCGGCTCCACGAAGCCGCGGACCACCATCGCCATCGCCTCGTCCTCGGTCATGCCGCGGCTCATGAGGTAGAAGAGCTGGTCGTCGCTGACGCGCGAGACGGTCGCCTCGTGGCCCATGGCGACGTCGTCCTCGCGGACGTCGACGTAGGGGTAGGTGTCCGACCGGCTGATGGTGTCGACCAGCAGCGCGTCGCACTTCACCGTCGACTTCGAGCCGTGGGCGCCCTCGTCGATCTGGACCAGGCCGCGGTAGGAGGTGCGGCCGCCACCGCGGGCCACCGACTTCGACACGATCGTCGAGGAGGTGTTCGGGGCGGCGTGCACCATCTTGGCGCCGGCGTCCTGGTGCTGGCCCTCACCGGCGAAGGCGATCGACAGCACCTCGCCCTTGGCGTGCTCGCCGGTCATCCAGACCGCCGGGTACTTCATCGTGACCTTGGACCCGAGGTTGCCGTCGACCCACTCCATGGTCGCGCCCTCGTGGGCGATCGCCCGCTTGGTGACCAGGTTGTAGACGTTGTTCGACCAGTTCTGGATGGTCGTGTACCGGCAGCGGGCGTTCTTCCGGACGATGATCTCGACGACCGCGGAGTGCAGCGAGTCCGACTTGTAGATCGGCGCGGTGCAGCCCTCGACGTAGTGCACGTAGGCGCCCTCGTCGACGATGATCAGCGTCCGCTCGAACTGGCCCATGTTCTCGGTGTTGATCCGGAAGTAGGCCTGCAGCGGGATCTCGACGTGCACGCCCTTCGGCACGTAGATGAACGAGCCGCCCGACCACACCGCGGTGTTCAGCGCGGCGAACTTGTTGTCGCCGGACGGGATGACCGAGCCGAAGTACTCCTTGAAGAGGTCCTCGTGCTCCTTGAGGGCGGTGTCGGTGTCGAGGAAGACGACGCCCTGCTCCTCGAGGTCCTCACGGATCTTGTGGTAGACGACCTCGGACTCGTACTGGGCGGCGACACCGGCGACCAGCCGCTGCTTCTCGGCCTCCGGGATGCCCAGCTTGTCGTAGGTGTTCTTGATGTCCTCCGGCAGCTCCTCCCACGACGTGGCCTGGGCCTCGGTGGAGCGCACGAAGTACTTGATGTTCTGGAAGTCGATCCCCGACAGGTCCGAGCCCCAGTCGGGCATCGGCTTGCGGTCGAAGAGCTTGAGGGCCTTGAGGCGGCGCTCGAGCATCCACTCGGGCTCGTTCTTGCGGCGGGAGATGTCCCGGACGACGTCCTCGGACAGGCCCCGTCGCGCGGAGGCACCGGCGACGTCGGCGTCAGCCCAGCCGTACTGGTAGCGGCCGAGCTGCTCGATCTGCTCGTCCTGCGTCAGCGGCGCGCTGGTCACCGGCTGCTGGGTGCTGGTCATACGGGCGTCCTCTCCCGGTCGTACGTGTGGGTGGAGCTGGTGGACGGTGCGGTGCGCGTGGCGGCCGTCGTCGGCTGCGCTCCTCGCTCACCTGGTACAGGGCGCACGGGGCCCGATCTGTTCCCCGCGCGCATGTGAGCAAGGACCCCGTCCTCCTCACCCTTCGCACGCTCGGGGTGAGCCTCTGGACGGGGCCGACGGACGTCGGCACCCATCCGGACGGGGCCCGGGATGTGGGTGGTGCAGACGCCGTCGCCGTGGGCGATCGTCGCCAGCCGCTGGACGTGGGTACCCACCAGCCGGCCGATCACCGCCGTCTCGGCCTCGCACAGCTGCGGGAACTCCGCCGCCACGTGCGCCACCGGGCAGTGGTGCTGGCAGAGCTGCCCGCCGCTGGAGATCGCCGAGGCCGAGGCAGCGTAGCCCTCGGCCGTCAGGGCCGCGGCGAGCACCTGGGCCCGGTCGACGGTGCCGCTCGCGGCCGCCTGCTCGACGGCCGTGGAGCAGCGCTGCTCGAGGCCGGACAGCTGCGCCTCGGCGACCGCCCGCACGGCGTCGGGACCACCGGATGCGGCCACGTACCGCAGCGCGGTCAGCGCGAGGTCGTCGTAGGCGTGCGGGAAGTCGGAGCGGCCGGCGTCGGTCAGGTGGAACAGTCGCGCAGGACGGCCGCGACCGCGGCGGGCGCCCGGCGCCTGCCGCTCCTCGACCCGGCCGGTCGCGACCAGCGCGTCGAGGTGCCGGCGGACGGCGGTCGGCGAGACGCCCAGCCGCCCGGCGAGCTCGGTAGCGGTCTGCGGTCCGTGCTCCAGGAGGAGTGCGGTGACGCGGTGCCGCGTGCGCCCGTCGTCGGCTGTCGCCGACGACCGGGGCGAGGGCACCGGGGCCCTGCCGTCCTGCACGTGGTCGCTTTCCACAACACAAGTGTTGCCTATTTCGGGGCGACCGCAAGCAAGGGGGACCTAAGTCCCGGGTCCCCGGGACCTCTGGTGATGGCCTGCGCCGCGGGGTGAGGCCGGGCGTGTGAGCAAGCCCTCACCCCGTCGCCGTCCCCGCGGACGGTCCGGATCGGCTCCGGGGACCGCCTAGCATCGGAGCGTGCCGGTCTCCCCTGCCGTCGTCTCGCGCCTCGCCCTGGCCAACGCCGTCGCCAACGGCGCCATCGTCGTCACCGGTGGAGCCGTCCGGCTGACCGGTTCGGGCCTCGGCTGCCCGACCTGGCCCCGGTGCACCGAAAAGAGCTTCGTCGCGACCCCCGAGCTGGCCGGGCACGGCGTCATCGAGTTCGGCAACCGGCTGCTCACGTTCGTGCTCGCCGCCGTGGCGATCGCCACCGTGGTCGCGGTCTTCCGCTCGACCCGGCGCGACCTGCGGGGTCTGGCCGTCCTCGCGTTCCTGGGCATCCCCGCGCAGGCACTGCTCGGCGGGGTCACCGTGCTCACCGGGCTCAACCCGTGGACCGTCGCCGCCCACTTCCTCGTGTCCTCGGTGCTCGTCGCGGTGACGACGGTGCTGTGGCTGCGCTCGCGGGAACCGGGCGTGGGCCAGCTGCTGGTCCGCCGTCCGTTCGCGCTGCTCGTGTCCGGCATCGCGGTGGCGACCGCCGCCGTCCTGGTGCTGGGCACGGTGGTGACCGGCAGCGGTCCGCACAGCGGCGACCCCGGGGCCGGCCGCACCGGGTTCGACCCCGAGCTGGTCAGCCAGCTGCACGCCGACTCGGTCTTCCTGCTGCTCGGGCTGACGGTCGCGCTGCTCGTCGCCCTCCACGCCACCGACTCCCCCGGTCGCCTCAGGCGGGCCGCGCGGGACCTGCTGGCCGTCCAGCTCGCCCAGGGGGTGGTGGGCTACGTGCAGTACTTCACCGACCTGCCCATCGCGCTCGTGCTGCTGCACATGCTCGGCGCGATGCTGGTGACGGCGTTCACCGCCCGCCTGGTGTGGTCGGTGCGCGGCCCGGCGTCCGAGCTGCCGCTGGACGCCTCCTCGGTGCCCGCCGCCGCCACCCGCTGAGCCGGGCTCCCACCCGCCAGACACGACTCCGGGGAACCAGCTCCCAGGCGCCCCTGACAGGCCGCAACTCCGGGGAAGGGGCTGCCCGCTCCGACGCCGGCGACGCTGCCGCCCCAGCCGGGTACGGCTCCCAACCGGTGTGGACCGGTCGCGGGGGCCCGGAGGGCCTCCCGACCGGGACACGAGCAGCGGCTCAGCTCAGCAGGGACACGGCACCTGGCCGCGGTGCCGTCCGGAGGACGGCGGTGTCACCGCGGTGCCGTCCGGAGGATGGCGGTGCCACAGCGGTGCCGTCCGGAGGACAGCGGTGACCCAGCGGGTCAGGGAGTCAGACCAGGACGTCGACGATGATCGCGACCGACAGCAGGGTCATGTACGTGATCGAGATGTGGAACAGCTGCATCGGCTTGGTCTCGGCGCCGGTGCGGATGCGGCGGAGCAGCCGGTGCGCCTCGACGGCGAACCACAGGCCGAGGGCGGCCGCGGCGGCGGTGTAGATCCAGCCGATGCCGAACCCGTCGGCGACCGGCCAGAGCAGCAGCGAGACCGCGACGGTCAGCCAGGTCCAGACGACGGTCTGCCGCCCGACGGACAGCGCGGAGGCCACCACGGGCAGCATCGGCACGTCGGCGCGGGCGTAGTCGGCCCGGAAGCGCATGGCCAGCGCCCAGAAGTGCGGCATCTGCCAGCAGAAGACGACGCCGAAGAACACGACCGCGGGCCAGGTCACCGAGCCGGTGACCGCCGCCCAGCCGATCAGCACCGGTGCCGCCCCCGGCACGCCACCGAACTCGGTGCTGCGGCGGGTGTACCGCTTGAACACCATCGTGTAGAGGACGGCGTAGTAGACGATGGCGGCCAGCGCGAGGCCGGCGGCCAGCAGCGTCGTGGTGGTGGCCAGCAGCCCGACCGACACCACGGTGAGCACCAGCCCGAACACCAGGGCCGCGCGCGGGCTGACCTCGCCCATCGGCAGCGGCCGCCGCTCGGTGCGGTGCATGAGCCGGTCGATGTCGCGGTCGTACCAGCAGTTGAAGACGTTGGCCGCGCCGGCGGCGAGCGTGCCGCCGACCATCGTGGCGATCAGCAGCCGCCAGGAGGGCCAGCCGCCGGAGGCGAGCATCATCGCCGGCAGCGTGGTGACCAGCAGCAGCTCGATGATCCGCGGCTTGGTCAGGGCCACGTAGGCCCGCACGGTGTTGGAGAGGCGACGGGCCTGGACGGCCGGGCGCTCCGACAGCGCGGTCACCGCGAGGCCTCGGGTGCGCAGGCACACGGGCAGGGCACCACCGGGCACCTGGACAGCACGAGGTCCCTTCCGAGAGGGGACGGAGAACGGACCAACTGTAGCCCGCGGCCGACACCCGCACGGGCGGGCATGACTAGGGTCTCGTCACGTTGGTGCTGCGCATGCAGCGGGTAGGGCCGACGTCGACGACGACGGTGCGCCTGGGTCCGGCGCGACGGGCCGTGGGCACGCGCGACGCCCGGTCGCTGGAGCCGCGCACCGTCGTCCGCCCGGGGTCGGCTGGTCTCCACCGGTCGTCCCGGGCGGTCCCGCACAGGCCGACCCCGAGGGAGCACCCGCAAGATGGGAACCAAGAGCACCGCGTCCGAGGCCCCGGCCGAGGCGGCCTCCGACGCGCCGACCGGCAACCCGACCCAGCCCTCCCCCACCCTGCCGGAGGGCTTCGGCGATCTCGACCGCCGGGCCATCGACACGGTCCGCGTGCTGGCGATGGACGCCGTCCAGAAGGTCGGCAACGGCCACCCGGGGACGGCGATGAGCATGGCGCCGACCGCGTACCTGCTGTTCCACAAGTGGCTGCGGCACGACCCGAGCGACCCGCAGTGGGTGGCCCGCGACCGCTTCGTCCTGTCGATGGGCCACTCGAGCCTGACCCTCTACATCCAGCTGTACCTCTCCGGTTACGGCCTGGAGATCGAGGACCTGCAGGCGCTGCGCACGTGGGGTTCGAAGACCCCCGGCCACCCCGAGGTCAACCACACCCCGGGCGTGGAGACGACCACCGGTCCGCTGGGCCAGGGCGTGGCCAACGCCGTCGGCATGGCGATGGCGGCCCGGCGCGAGCGCGGGCTGCTCGACCCCGACGCCCCCGAGGGTCAGAGCCTGTTCGACCACACGATCTGGGTCTTCGCCTCCGACGGCGACCTGGAGGAGGGCGTCAGCGGCGAGGCCTCCTCGCTGGCCGGCACGCAGAAGCTCGGCAACCTGGTGCTCGTCTACGACGACAACCGGATCTCCATCGAGGACGACACGAACGTCGCCTTCACCGAGGACGTCGGCAAGCGGTACGAGGCCTACGGCTGGCACGTCCAGCAGGTGGACGACGGTGAGGACCTCGCCGCGGTGGACGCCGCGTTCGCCGCGGCCAAGGCCGAGACCGGCCGCCCGTCGATCATCGTGCTGCGGACGATCATCGCGTGGCCCGCGCCGAACAAGCAGAACACCGGCGCCGCGCACGGCTCCGCGCTCGGCGAGGACGAGGTGCGGGCCACCAAGGAGATCCTCGGCTTCGACCCCGAGCGCACCTTCGAGGTGGACGACGAGGTGCTGGCCCACGCCCGCTCGGTCGTCGACAAGGGCAAGGCCGACCACGCCGAGTGGCAGGAGCGTTTCGAGGCGTGGCAGGAGGCCAACGGCGAGGGCGCGGCCCTGCTCGAGCGCATGACCACCCGCACGCTGCCGGAGGGGTTCGCGGCGCAGCTGCCGTCGTGGGACGCCGACCCCAAGGGCGTGGCCACCCGCAAGGCCTCCGGTGAGGTGCTCGCCGCCCTGTACCCGGTGCTGCCCGAGCTGTGGGGCGGCTCGGCCGACCTGGCGGAGAGCAACAACACCGCGGTGAAGGGCGAACCGTCGTTCCTGCCCGCCGACCGGCAGACGAAGATGTGGACGGGCGGTCCGTACGGCCGCACGCTGCACTTCGGCGTCCGGGAGCACGCCATGGGCGCGATCATGAACGGCATCGCACTCCACGGCGGCACGCGCGTGTACGGCGGCACGTTCCTCACGTTCTCCGACTACATGCGCGGCGCGGTGCGGCTGGCCGCGCTCATGCAGCTGCCGGTCACCTACGTGTGGACGCACGACTCCATCGGCCTGGGCGAGGACGGCCCGACGCACCAGCCGATCGAGCACTTCGCCGCGCTGCGCGCCATCCCCGGGCTGGACGTCGTCCGGCCGGCCGACGCCAACGAGGTGTCGGTGGCCTGGCGGACGATCCTCGAGAACAACGACCGGCCCGCCGGCATCCTGCTGTCGCGGCAGAACCTGCCCGTCTTCGACCGCGGCGAGTTCGCCTCGGCCGAGGGCGTGGCCCGCGGCGCCTACGTGCTGGCCGAGGCCTCGGACGGCAGCCCCGAGGTGATCCTGCTGGGCACGGGCTCGGAGGTGCAGATCGCCGTCGCCGCGCGGGAGCGGCTGGAGGCCGACGGCGTGCCGACGCGGGTCGTGTCGGTCCCCTGCGTCGAGTGGTTCGCCGACCAGGACCAGGCCTACAAGGACGAGGTGCTCCCGCCGTCGGTCCGCGCCCGGGTCAGCGTCGAGGCCGGCGTCCCCATGGGCTGGCGGGAGTTCGTCGGCGACGCCGGCCGGATCGTCGGCCTCACCCACTACGGGGCCAGCGCCGCCTACTCGGTGCTCTACGAGGAGTTCGGCCTCACCGACGAGGCCGTCGTGACCGCCGCGCGGGAGAGCATCGAGGCGGCGCGGTCGGGCGCCGCCGTCCCGGCCGGGCCGATCGCGGCCACCGGCGGCCTGCCGCACCCCACCGGCGACCGCTGAGAAAGGACCCCGCTGCCCCACCACTCGCTGCAGGACCCCGCTGTCCCCCGCCACTCGCGAGTTCACGGCGGGCCCTGCAGCGGGGCCATCCCCATCCGAAGGGAAGAGACATGGCACAGAACGAGAAGCTGGCCGAGCTGTCCGCGGCCGGGGTCGCCGTCTGGCTCGACGACCTGTCGCGCGACCGCATCCACACCGGCAACCTGCAGTCCCTGGTCGACGAGCACTCCGTCGTCGGCGTCACGACGAACCCGACGATCTTCGCCGCGGCGATCAGCGGGTCGGAGCTGTACGACGACCAGCTGCACGCCCTCGCCGTCCGGAAGGTGAGCGTCGAGGAGGCGCTGCGCACGATCACCGCCTCCGACGTCCGAGACGCCTGCGACCTGCTGGCACCGGTCGCGCAGCGGCAGCCCGGCGACGGCCGGGTGTCCCTGGAGGTCGCGCCCGGGCTCGCCCACGACACCGACGCCACGGCCGCCGAGGCCGCCCACCTGTGGTGGCTGGTGGACCGGCCCAACCTGTTCATCAAGATCCCGGCGACCGAGGCCGGACTCCCGGCCATCACGACGTCGATCGCCCGCGGCATCAGTGTCAACGTCACCCTCATCTTCAGCCTCGAGCGCTACCGGGCGGTCATGGACGCCTACCTGGCGGGGCTGGAGAAGCGGGCGGCCGACGGCGGTTCACTCGAGGGCATCGCGTCGGTGGCGTCGTTCTTCGTGTCCCGCGTGGACACCGAGATCGACAAGCGGCTGGACGAGGCGGGCGCCGACGCCGCGCTCAAGGGCAAGGCGGCGCTGGCCAACGCGCAGCTGGCCTACCAGGCCTACGAGGAGGTCTTCTCCTCCGACCGCTGGAAGGCCCTGGAGGCGAAGGGGGCCCGGCCGCAGCGGCCGCTGTGGGCGTCGACGGGCGTCAAGAACCCCGACTACCCCGACACCCTCTACGTCAGCGAGCTCATCGCCCCCGGCACGGTCAACACCATGCCGGAGAAGACCCTGATGGCCTACGCCGACCACGGCACCCCCGGCACCCCGGTGCAGAAGACCTACGACGAGGCCGCCGCGGTGATGCAGTCCATCAGCGACGCCGGTGTCGACCTCGACGACGTCTTCCGGGTGCTGGAGGACGAGGGCGTGCAGAAGTTCGTGGACTCCTGGGACGAGCTGACCGAGTCGGTGCGCACCCAGCTCCAGGACAAGGCGTGACCTTGCGCTTCTCCTGCGCCGGGCTCGACGTCCCGCAGGCCGTCCGCACCCAGCTGGCCGACGACGACGTCGCCGGCCGGCTGGTGCGCAAGGACCCCACCCTCTGGGGTCCGGAGGCCGAGGGCGAGGCGTCGGTCCGGCTGGGGTGGCTGGACCTCCCGGCCACGTCGCGGGAACTGGTCCCGCGGCTGGCCGCACTGCGCGCCGAACTCCTGGCCGAGGGCCTGGACCGGGTCGTGCTGTGCGGCATGGGCGGGTCCTCGCTGGCCCCCGAGGTGGTGTGCCGGACGGCGGGCGTCCCCCTGGTCGTCCTGGACACCACCGACCCGGCCGGGGTGGCCGCGGCGACGACCGACCTCGACCGGACGGTCGTGGTGGTCAGCTCCAAGTCCGGCGCCACGGTGGAGACCGACAGCCACCGGCGCGCCTTCGTGGACGCGTTCGCCGCGGCCGGCCTGGACGAGCAACAGATCGGCGCGCGGTTCGTCGTCGTCACCGACCCGGCCTCCCCGCTGGCGGAGGCGGCGGCGGCGATGGGCGCCCGCGCGGTCTTCCTCGCCGACCCCACCGTGGGCGGGCGCTACAGCGCCCTGTCGGCGTTCGGCCTGGTGCCGTCGGCGCTGGCCGGCGTCGACGTCGCGGTCCTGCTGGAGGACGCCGCCGAGCTCGCCGAGCACCTGGCCGAGCCCGGCAACCCGGCGCTGGAGCTGGGGATCGCGCTCGGCGCGGGCTTCCGCACCGGCCGGGACAAGGTCGCGCTGGTCGACGGCGAGCTCCCGGGCTTCGGCGACTGGGCCGAGCACCTGGTCGCCGAGTCCACCGGCAAGCAGGGCCGGGGGCTGCTGCCGGTCGTGCTCGAGTCCCCCGCTGCACCGGGCGCCACGGACCCGGACACCCTGCTGGCCGTGGTCGGCGGCGGCCCCGTCGAACCGGGGCCCTCGGTCGGCGTCCACGGCCCGCTGGGTGCCCAGTTCCTGGGGTGGGAGTACGCGACGGCGGTGGCCGGGCACCTGCTCGGCACCAACCCGTTCGACCAGCCGGACGTGACCGAGAGCCAGGAGAACACCCGGCGGCTCCTGGCGGCCGGCCTGCCCGAGGAGAAGCCGGTGGCCACCATCGGCGCGGTCGAGCTGTACGCGCACGGCGACCTGCTCGACCAGGTCGACCTGAGCCTCCACGACGGCGTCCGCCTCGCGCTGGACGCGCTGATGGCCGCCGTCCCGCCGCGGGGCTACCTCGCCGTGACGGCCTACCTGGACCGGGAGCGGGACGCGCGCGCGGCGGAGCTGCGCGCGGCCCTGGCTGCCCGGAGCGGGCACGCGGTCACCTTCGGCTGGGGGCCGCGCTCCCTGCACTCCACCGGGCAGTACCACGAGGGTGGGCCGCAGACCGGTGCGTTCCTGCAGCTCACCGGCGCCCTCCACCTCGACCTCGACCTCCCCGTGCCCGACCGGCCGTACAGCTTCGGCACCCTGCAGGCCGCCCAGGCCGCCGGTGAGCGTCAGGCACTGGCGGAGCGCGGCCGGCCGCTGCTACGCCTGCACCTGACCGACCGGGCGGCCGCGGTCGGGCAGCTGCTCGACGCGCTGCGCTGACCCGTGTCGGCCAGGATCGGTTCCCCGGGGCGCGGTCCAGGGCCGCGCGCCTGCTCCACCCCGCCGGGCGGTCCACCGCCGCGCCGGCCGGCGGGCCCGCACTCAGACCTCGAGGACGGACGATGATCTCCAACCCGCTCCGCGACCCGCGGGACCGGCGGCTGCCCCGTGTGCCCGAGCCGTGCGCCCTGGTGGTCTTCGGCATCACCGGCGACCTCGCCCGCAAGAAGCTGCTCCCGGCCGTCTACGACCTCGCCAACCGGGGCCTCCTGCCGACGAACTTCGCCCTGCTGGGCTTCGCCCGCCGCGACTGGGGCGACGAGGACTTCGCCGAGCTGGCCCGCGATGCCGCCCGCAAGGCGGCCCGCACGCCGTGGCGGGAGGAGGTCTGGGAACGGCTGGCCGGCAGCGTCCGGTTCGTGCAGGGCTCCTTCGACGACGACAACGCCTTCGACCAGCTCGCCGCGACCCTCGGCGAGCTGGAGGGCACCCACGGCATCGGCGGCAACGCGGCGTTCTACCTGTCCATCCCGCCGGCGATGTTCCCGGTCGTCCTCAAGCAGATGCAGCGCACCGGCATGGCCGACAGCACGGCCGACCGCTGGCGCCGGGTGGTGGTGGAGAAGCCGTTCGGCACCGACCTGGCCTCCAGCCTGGAGCTCAACGCGCTGGTCGACTCGGTGTTCACCGCCGACGACGTCTTCCGCATCGACCACTACCTGGGCAAGGAGACCGTCCAGAACCTGATGGCGCTGCGGTTCGCCAACACCCTGTTCGAGCCGGTCTGGAACGGCCACCACGTCGACTCGGTACAGATCACGATGGCCGAGGACGTCGGCATCGGCGGCCGGGCCGGGTTCTACGAGGAGACCGGCGCCGCCCGCGACGTCCTCCAGAACCACCTCCTGCAGCTGCTGGCGCTCACCGCGATGGAGGAGCCGGTCGAGTTCTCCGCCGAGGAGATCCGCACCGAGAAGCTCAAGGTGCTGCGCGCCATCTCACTGCCGGAGGACCTCGGCACCTTCGCCGTCCGCGGCCAGTACGAGCAGGGCTGGCTGGCCGGCCAGCGGGCCACCGGCTACCGGCAGGAGGAGGGCGTCGACCCGGGGTCGAACACCGAGACCTACGCCGCCGTCCGGCTCGGCGTCGAGACCCGCCGCTGGGCCGGGGTGCCGTTCTACCTCCGCACGGGCAAGCGCCTCCCCCGCCGGGTCACCGAGATCGCGCTGGTGTTCAAGCAGGCACCGCACCTGCCCTTCGCCGCCACCGACACCGAGGAGCTGGGCAACAACCAGCTGGTGGTGCGGGTGCAGCCGGACGAGGGGGTCACCCTCAAGTTCGGGTCGAAGGTGCCCGGCAGCGTCATGGAGGTCCGCGACGTGTCGATGGACTTCCTCTACGGCGAGCAGTTCACCGAGGCCAGCCCCGAGGCCTACGAGCGGCTGCTGCTCGACGTCCTCCTGGGCGACGCGACGCTGTTCCCGCGCAACGCCGAGGTGGAGGCCTCGTGGGCGGTCATCGACCCGCTCGAGGAGTTCTGGGCCGGGACGACGCCGCACCCCTACCGGGCCGGCGAGTGGGGCCCGCGGGCGGCCGACGAGATGCTCGCCGCCGAGGGACGCCGGTGGCGGCGACCGTGACGCGGGCACCGAGTACAGCCACCCGACCGGAGGAGACCCGATGACGACGCTGTGGGACACCACCGGCTCCGCGGTGGTCAAGGAGCTGGCCGCGCAGCGGCGCACCGGCGGCGCCGTGCTCTCCGGCGTCGCCCTGACGCTGGTCGTGGTGGCCGACGAGGGCCGGGTCGCCGAGGCGGAGGAGGCGGCGACCGCGGCCGCCGAGCAGCACCCGTGCCGGCTGCTCATCGTGGTCCGCCGGCAGATCGAGGCACCGGCGCCCCGCCTGGACGCCGAGGTGCTCATCGGTGGCCGCCTGGGCCCGGGCGAGGCGGTGGTCATGCGCATGTACGGCCGGCTCGCGCTGCACGCCGAGTCGGTGGTGCTGCCGCTGCTGGCCGCCGACGCGCCGGTGGTCACCTGGTGGCACGGCACCCCGCCCGAGCGGCTGGCCACCGACGCGCTCGCCGTCATCGCCGACCGGCGGATCACCGACAGCTCCCTGGCCGACGACCAGCTCGCGGCGCTGCGGACCCGGGCGACGGACTACGCCCCGGGCGACACCGACCTCGCCTGGACCCGCAGCACGCCGTGGCGGGCCACGCTGACCTCGACGGTGGACTCGGTCTCCGGCCGCCGCGGGGACGTCGTCCGGGTCGTCGGCGGCCGGGTCGAGGGGCAGCCCGGCAACGCGACCGCGCAGCTGCTGGCCGGGTGGCTGAGCGCCCGGTGCGGCACCGAGATCGGCGTCACCGAGGCCGACCGGCGCCCCGGCCCGAGCGGCGTCTCCTCCGTCGTCCTGCAGCTGGACCAGGACGAGGAGGTCCGGGTCACCGCGGACCGGCGCGGCGGTGCGGTCATCGCCCAGCCGTACCGGCCCGAGGCGATGGTGGCGCTCCCCGACCGCCAGCTCGGCGACCTGGTCGGCGAGGAGCTGCGCCGGCTCGACCCCGACGAGCCCTTCGCCGAGGCCCTGGAGGCCACGACCGGGGTCGCGGGGCTGACCGACCGCTCGCCGGTCCGCGAGCACGTGTGGTTCGACCCGGCCGAGGTCCAGGGCGGGGACGGCGACCCGCTGCCGACGGTGCCGCTGACCTCCGAGGGCAGCGACGACGTGGCCGAGCACGGGGAGCACGACACCGAGCAGGTGCCCCGGTGACCGAGCTCGCGAGGTCACCCAGGAGTGGAGCAGCCCGGCGAGCGAGCCGGCCGAGCACCGGCGAGGCAGCCTCGTGAGCCTCCAGCCGGGCGACCGGGTCGCTGCCGGGCTGGCCGGCAGTGACCGTCCCGTGCCCGACGTGGTGATCGAGCCCGACGCCGACCGGCTGGCCCGGGCCGTCGCCTCCGCGCTCGTGGCCCGGCTGGCGGCGGCCCAGGCGGTGCACGACACCGCCTCCGTGGTCCTCACCGGGGGCGGCGTCGGCACCGCCGTCCTGGAGCGGGTGGCGGCCCTGGCCGCCGAGCCGGAGCGGGAACGGGTCGACTGGACGGCGGTGGACGTGTGGTGGGGCGACGAGCGGTTCGTGCCCGCCGGCAGTGAGGAGCGCAACGAGACCGGCGCCCGCCGCGCGCTGCTCGACCCGGTCGGTGTCCCGGCCGGGCGCGTGCACGCGATGCCGGCCTCGGACGCCGGGTTCACAGAGCCCGAGGAGGCCGCCGCCTGGTACGCCGAGCAGCTGGCCGCGGCCGCACCGGAGGGTCAGGCGCTCCCGCGCTTCGACCTGCTGCTGCTCGGCATGGGCCCCGAGGGCCACGTGGCCTCGATCTTCCCGGGGACACCGGCCGCCTCCGACGACCGGCTCGTGGTCGCGGTGCGCGACTGTCCCAAGCCGCCGCCCACCCGGGTCAGCCTGGGGTTCGCCGCGATCAACTCCGCCGAGGAGGTCTGGCTGCTGGTCTCCGGCGAGGGGAAGGCCCCCGCCGTCGCCTCGGCCCTGCGCTCCGGCGTCGGCCCCCAGGAGCTCCCGGCCGCCGGGGTGCACGGGCGGCGGGCCACCCGCTGGCTGCTGGACGCCGCGGCCGCCGCGGGGCTCGACGCGCCCCGGTAGGGCACTGACGCGGACGTCCGCCGGCCTCTGGCCCCGGCCGGCCCGGGCGAGCACACTTCCTGACGGGCCCGAGCAGACGGCGCCAGCGGACCTCCAGACGACGGCGGCACCGTCCGCCGCCCCCGTCGATCCCCTCCCGGAGTCCCCATGACCAGCTCCGCACCGACCGTCCGCCGTCCGGTCCCGGACGCCCTGCTGCCGCTGCCCCCGCGGGGAGCCGCCGAGCCCGTGCGCCGCCACCGCGGCTGCTTCTGGGACCACGAGCAGGCCGCCTGGACGCCCTACACCCCGGTGCCACTCCCCCGGCCGGCCGCCGACTGACGACCGCCCGGTGCCCGAGCTGCGCTCGGGCGACGGGCGGTGGACGGGGGGAGGTCAGGCGCCGCGGCGGGCCCGCAGCTTGGCGAGGGCCTCCTCGAGCAGCGCGTCGCCGTCGGCGTCACTGCGCCGCTCACGCACGTAGGCCAGGTGGGTCTTGTAGGGCTCGGTGCGGGGGACCGGCGGCGGAGCTTCCTGGTCCTGGCCCGCGGGGAGGCCGCAGCGGGGGCAGTCCCACGTCTCGGGCACCTCCGCGTCGAACGCGAAGGCGACGCGGGTCTCGTGGCCCTGCGTGCACCAGTAGGCCACCCGGTGCCGCGGTGCAGCCTCACCGCGCTCGGCCTCGCCCATCGGCCCTGCCCCGACCCGAGTGCCCCGGATCGCGTTCCCACCAGCCACGAGTGCCCCCTGCGTTTCAGCGGTCTGCGGCGGCCTGTGCCGCGCGCGCAGTCTAGGGCGTGGAGGGGCCGATCCTGGGCCCGTTTCTCCTCCCGGAACGAGGTCGTCCCGAAATCCGGGCGCGATCCGCGTTCAGACCTTGAGCAGGATCCCCAGGCCGACGACGCAGATCGCCCAGATCAGGCCGGTGAAGACGGTCAGCCGGTTGAGGTTCTTCTCGACCACGGAGGAACCGGCCAGCTGCGAGGAGACCGCGCCGCCGAACATCGAGGACAGGCCCCCGCCCTTGCCGCGGTGCAGCAGGATCAGCACCACGAGGAGCACGCTGGTGAGCACCAGCAGGAGGTTGAGGACCAGCTCGATCATGCTCCGAGGGTAACCGACCGGGCGGGCACCCCCGGCCGACGCGGCCGACGAGGGGTCAGCGGACGCCGGCGGTCGCCAGGTCGTAACCGGTGTAGGCGGCCATGACCACCCCGTTGCGCAGCCGCTGGCCGGCCAGCAGCTGCACCCGCGACTCGGCGAGGGGCACGTACGCCCCGGTCCCCGCGGCGGCGGTCGCGACCTCGCGCCAGGCGTCGCGGGCGCCGTCCCCGGCGGTGCGGGCCTGGTCGACCAGCGTGTTCACCTCGACGGCGTCCAGCCGGGCGAAGTTGGTGTTGCCCACCGGGCTGACCGACCGGCCGTCGACCAGCGGCACGAGGAACGACCCCGGGGTCGGGAAGTCGGCGGTCCAGGTGGCCAGCACGATGCCGAACCCGTTGGCCGCCACGTTGTCCGGGTTGCCGACGTCGGTGGCGTAGAAGCCGGGGGCGGCCAGCGGCCGGACCTCGACCTGGATGCCGACCTCCCCGAGCTGGCCCGCGACCTCCTCGGCGACGGCCACGCTCGTCGCGGCGTCGGGCACGGCGAGCACGGTGCTGAAGCCGTCGGGCTGGCCGCAGGCGCGCAGGTGCTCACGGGCGGCGTCCGGGTCCGGCCCCGGATCGGCCTCCTCCGGGCCGCCGGCCAGCGCGCGCGGCCACAGCTGCGAGGTGCGCGCGGCGTTGACCGACCCGCCCAGCTGCTCCTGCACCGCCCGCCGGTCCACCGCCGCCACGACCGCGGCCCGGCACTCCGGGTTGTCCATCGGGGCGACGTTGGTGGGCAGGGCGAGCAGCCGGACCACGCCGCTGGTCACCTCGTCGACCCGGTCCCCCACGGGGACGTCCCCGCCGGCGCCCTCGGCCAGCCGGGCCGTCGTCGCCGCCTGGACGCCGCTGCCGGAGACGTCCACGTCGGCCGAGCCGGCCAGCAGCGCCTGGTCCCGCTCCACCCCGGTCAGCCCGGTGCGGACCAGCACCCGGTCGGGCAGGGCGCTGCGGACGTCGTCGGTGGCGGCGTCCCACTGCGGGTTGCGGTCGAGCAGGATCCCGGTCGCGGCGTCGACGGAGGTCACCGCGTAGGGGCCGGAGGAGACCGGGTCGCGGCCGTACTCGGCGGCGGTGTCGTTCTCGGCCGGCACGGGGCTGCTCGACGGGAGCGCCATGACGTAGGGGAAGTCCGGCTCGGCCGTGCGCAGCCGGAAGGTGATCGTGCGGTCGTCGGGGGTCTCGATCGCGGCCAGCCCGAGCTTGCCGGGCGACTCGTCCTGGTAGGGGCCGGCGTAGGGGTTGCCCGGGTCGTCGAGCAGCTCGACCACCTGGGTGGGGCCGCCGACGACGACGTCGGAGGCGAAGGAGCGCTCGATGCCGTACTTGACGTCGCGGGAGGTGATCGCCCGGCCGTTCTCGAACCGGACGCCCTCGCGGAGGGTGAACGTCCACGTCGTGCCGCCGTCGGGCGTCGTCCCCAGGTCGGTGGCGAGGTCCGGCACCAGCCGGTCGGTGGCCCCCGGCTCGGAGGAGTAGGTCACCAGCGTCCGGGTGTAGAGCCGCATCAGGTTCCACACCCCGGGCAGGTACGAGCGCTGCGGGTCGAGGCTGTCGACCTCACCGGCGACCACCCGCAGCGTCCCGCCTGTCACGTCGGACGGCGACCGGACACCGGTGAGCCCGGCGTCCGGGCCGCCGCCCAGCACGGGGACGCCCGTGCCGTCGTCCCCGCGGCCGCTCCAGGTCACGGCGACCACGACCACGAGGACGACGGCGGCGGCGATCCCGAGGATGCGGCCGCGCGTGCCCCGGACCCAGGCCGGGACCCGCCCCGTCGGCTGCTCCTGCGTGCTGTCCACCTACCCGCTTCCCGTTCCCGGGCCGGCGGCGGTCAGCTGCCGTCGGCTGCCGTCCGACAGATCTGCACGAACTCGTCGGCGTCCAGGCTGGCGCCGCCGACGAGCGCGCCGTCGACGTCCGGCCCGGCCAGGATCCCGGCCGTGTTCGCGGCCTTCACCGACCCGCCGTAGAGGATACGGACGACGGCGGCGGTCTCCGGGCCGAAACGCTCGGCGAGCCGTGACCGGAGGGCACCGCACACCTCCTGGGCGTCGTCGGGGGTGGCGACCTCGCCGGTGCCGATCGCCCACACCGGCTCGTAGGCGATCACGACCGTCCGGACCTGCTCGTCGGTCACGTCCTCGAGCGCGGCGTCGAGCTGGGCGGTGCAGTGGGCCACGTGCGTGCCGGCCTGGCGGACCTCGAGCCCCTCCCCCACGCAGAGGATCGGGGCCAGGCCGTGCCGCAGCGCGGCCTGCACCTTGTCGGCGACGACCGCGTCGTCCTCCCCGTGCAGCGCCCGCCGCTCGGAGTGGCCGACGACGACGTACTGGCAGGCCAGGGCCGCCAGCATGGCCCCGCTGACCTCACCGGTGTAGGCGCCGGAGTCGTGCACCGAGAGGTCCTGCGCGCCGTACCCGACCTCGAGCTTGTCGCCGGTCACCAGGGTCTGCACGCTGCGCAGCGCGGTGAACGGCGGCAGCACGACCACCTCGGCGGCCTCGAGCTCGGGCTCCTTGAGGGAGAAGGCGAGCTTCTGCACCAGTCCGATCGCCTCGAGGTGGGTCAGGTGCATCTTCCAGTTGCCGGCGATGAGCGGCCGGCGCCCCTCGCGGCGCCCTGGCGTGTCCTTGCGTGCCATGCCCGCTCCCCTCAGTCGGCCAGCACCGCGAGGCCCGGCAGCTCCCGGCCCTCGAGGTACTCCAGCGACGCGCCGCCGCCGGTGCTGATGTGCCCGTAGGCGGCCTCGTCGAGGCCCAGCTGCCGCACCGCGGCCGCGGAGTCCCCGCCGCCGACGACCGACAGCCCGTCGACGGCCGCGACGGCCTCGGCCACGCCGCGGGTGCCGGCCTGGAACGGGGCCAGCTCGAACACGCCCATCGGGCCGTTCCAGAACACGGTGCGCGCCCCGCCGAGCTCGCGGCCGAACGCCTCGACCGTGCGCGGGCCGACGTCCAGGCCCATCTGCCCGTCGGGGATCTGCTCCACCGGCACCGTGGTGGTCGTGGTGTCCGCGCTGAACTCCGGCGCGCAGACCACGTCGACCGGCAGCACGATGCGGTCGCCGGCCTCGGCCAGCAGCCGCCGGCAGGTGTCGACCTGGTCGCTCTCCAGCAGGGACCTGCCCACCCCGTGGCCCTGGGCGGCGAGGAAGGTGAAGCACATCCCTCCCCCGACCAGCAGCCGGTCGACCTTGGGCAGCAGCGCCTCGATGACGGCGAGCTTGTCGCTGACCTTCGAGCCGCCGAGGACGACGACGTAGGGGCGCTGCGGCTCCTGCGTCAGCCGGGTGAGGACGTCGAGCTCCTGGGCGACCAGGCGGCCGGCGACGTGCGGCAGCCGCTGCGCGACGTCGAACACCGAGGCGTGCTTGCGGTGCACGGCGCCGAACGCGTCGTCGACGTAGACGTCGGCCAGCGCGGCGAACCGCTCGGCGAGCGCGGCCCGCTCGGCGTCGTCCTTGGCCGTCTCGGCGGCCTCGAACCGGACGTTCTCCAGCAGCAGGACCTCGCCGTCGCCGAGGGCCGCGGCCCGGGCCTGCGCGTCGTCGCCGGCGACGTCCGCGGCGAGGGGCACCGGGACGCCGAGCAGCTCACCGAGCCGCTCGGCGACCGGGGCCAGCGAGTACTGCGGGTCGGGCGCACCCTTGGGGCGGCCGAGGTGGGCCGCCACGACGACGCGGGCGCCGGCGTCTCGGAGCGCCTGCAGCGTGGGCAGGCTGGCCCGGATGCGCCCGTCGTCGGTGATGGCCCGGGTGCTCTTGTCGAGGGGGACGTTCAGGTCGGCGCGCACGAGCACGCGCCGACCCGAGACGCCCTCGGCGAGGAGGTCGTCGAGGGACCGCATCAGAGGGACTTGCCCACCAGCGAGGTGAGGTCGACGAGGCGGTTGGAGTAGCCCCACTCGTTGTCGTACCAGCCGAGCACCTTGACCATCGGGCCGAACACCTTGGTCAGCTTCGCGTCGTAGATGCACGACGACGGGTCGGTGACGATGTCGGAGGAGACGATCGGGGCGTCGGTGTAGGTGAGGTACCTGCCCAGCGGGCCGCCGGCGGCCTCCCGGTAGGCGGCGTCGATCTCCTCGGCCGACGCCTCACGGGTCAGCTGCACGGTGAGGTCGGTGGCCGAGCCGGTGGGCACGGGCACGCGGATGGCGTAGCCGTCGAGCTTGCCCTTGAGCTCCGGCAGCACCAGGCCGATCGCCTTGGCCGCACCGGTCGAGGTGGGGACCATGTTCAGCGCGGCGGCGCGGGCGCGCCGGAGGTCCTTGTGCGGGCCGTCCTGCAGGTTCTGGTCGGCGGTGTAGGCGTGGATCGTGGTCATGAGGCCACGCTCGATGCCGAACGCGTCGTTGAGGACCTTGGCCAGCGGCGCCAGGCAGTTCGTGGTGCACGACGCGTTGCTGATGATCGTCTGCGAGCCGTCGTACAGGTCGTCGTTGACGCCCATGACGATCGTGATGTCGTCGTCGGTGGCCGGCGCGGAGATGATGACCTTCTTGGCGCCACCGGCGTCGACGTGCTTGCGGGCGTCGGCGGCCTTGGTGAAGAACCCGGTGGACTCGACGACGACGTCGACGCCCAGGTCGCCCCAGGGGAGGCTGGCCGGGTCGCGCTCGGAGAGCACCTTGATGGTGTTCCCGCCGACCTTGATGCCCTCGCCGTCGGCGGCGACGTCCTCGGCGAGCTTGCCGAGCACGCTGTCGTACTTCAGCAGGTGCGCCAGGACCTCGGGGCTGGTGAGGTCGTTCACCGCCACGATCTCGATGTCCTGCCCGCTGGCAGCGGCGGCGCGCCAGAAGTTGCGGCCGATCCGGCCGAATCCGTTGATGCCCACCCGCACGGTCACTGCAGACCTCCGATGTCGACGCTGTCCGTCAGGGCCGCACGAGTGCGCGGCCTCGATCCGGCGACGACCCTATCGGTCGCGGGACGACGCGGCCCGGGCTGCCTTGCGGCAACCCGGGCCGAGTGACGTGCCTGCTGCGGTTCCCCACCGCGGCCCCGTCCAGAGGCTCGCCACGAACGTCGTGACGTACTGGAGCGGCCCGTGCAGGGGCTCGCGCCGAGCGTGGTGACGTACTGGAGCGGCCCCCTGCAGGGTCCCGCGCCGAGGGTCCCTCCTCTACTGGGCGAGCATGTCCTCGGTGACCACCGACTCGGTGTCGGGGATGCCGAGGTCCTTGGCCCGCTTGTCGGCCATCGCCAGCAGCCGGCGGATCCGCCCGGCGACGGCGTCCTTGGTCATCGGCGGGTCGGCGCGCTGGCCCAGCTCCTCCAGCGAGGCCTGGCCGAACTCCAGGCGCAGCCGGCCGGCGACCAGCAGGTGCTCGGGGGCGTCGCCGTTGAGGATCTCCAGCGCCCGCTCCACCCGCGCACTCGCGGCCACCGCGGCCCGCGCCGACCGGCGCAGGTTCGCGTCGTCGAAGTTGGCCAGCCGGTTGGCCGTCGCCCGGACCTCGCGGCGCATGCGCCGCTCCTCCCAGGCCAGCACCGCGTCGTGGGCACCCATGCGGGTCAGCAGCGCGCTGATCGCGTCGCCGTCGCGGACGACGACGCGGTCGGCGCCGCGCACCTCGCGCGCCTTGGCCGCGATGCCCAGCCGCCGGGCGGCCCCGACCAGGGCCATGGCGGCCTCGGGACCGGGACAGGTGACCTCGAGGGACGACGAGCGACCGGGCTCGGTCAGCGACCCGTGCGCCAGGAAGGCCCCGCGCCAGGCGGCCTCGGCGTCGTTGATCCCGCCGGAGACGACCGACGGCGGCAGCCCGCGGACGGGGCGGCCACGCTGGTCGACCAGGCCGGTCTGCCGGGCCAGGCCCTCGCCGTGCTTGGCGATGCGCACCAGGTAGCGCACGCCGCGGCGGATGTTCCCGCCGGCGAGCACGCTGACCCCGCTGGTGTACCCGTAGACCTCGCTGATGTCGCGGCGCAGCCGTCGGGCCACCGAGCCGGTGTCGAGCTCGGCCTCGATGACCACCCGGCCACCGACGATGTGCAGGCCGCCGCTGAACCGCAGCAGCGCCGTCACCTCCGCCTTGCGCTCGGAGGTCTTGGTGCACTCCACCCGAGACAGCTCGTCCTTGACCATGGCCGTCATCGCCATGCCATCCACCCCCACGTTCCCCCGGGGTAACCAGGCCCCATCTGCGACGTCCCCTCTTCTCCCCCACGTACCGGTGCCGGTACCAGAGGTTCCGGTACTCGGCGCCGGATTTCCATGCCTAACGCGCCCCCACGGCCGACTCGAGCGCCGCCGCGAGGCGGACCGGGTCGTGCCGCGGTGCCCCGTCGAGCTCGGCCACGGGAGCCAGGACCAGCTCCGCACCGCACTCGCGCACCGCAGACAGGAGACCACAGCGGTCAACCACCGAGTCGACATCGGCGATCACCGTGTGCAGCGCCACTCCGCCGAGGTGGGCACGCAGCACCGTGAGGTAGTCCTCCGGCGAGAACCCGTCGGTCTCTCCCGGCTGCGGCACCAGGTTGAGCACGACGACGACGCGGGCGCGGGTGGTGGCCAGCGCCGCCCGCAGCCGGGGCACCAGCAGGTGCGGCAGCACCGAGGTGTACCAGGAGCCCGGACCCAGGGAGACGACGTCGGCGGCGGCGATCGCGTCGAGCACGGCCTCGTTCACCGGCGGGTCCGGCGGCGAGACGATGATGTCGCGGACCCACCCCGGGGTGCTGGCGATCGCCGCCTGCCCGCGGATGGTGCGGGTCCGCGCCGGGTCGTCGGGGTCGCTGCTCTCCACCCGCGCCACGAGGTCCAGCGGGACGTCGGCCATCGGGAGCACGCGGCCGCGGGCGCCGAGCAGCCGGCACAGGTCGTCGAGCGCCCGGACGGTGTCACCGCCGTGCATCTCCGCCAGCCCGGTGAGCATGAGGTTCCCCACGGGGTGCCCGGCGAGGACCCCGGTGCCGCCGAACCGGTGCTGCAGCAGCCGGCCCATCTCCCGGGTGTGCTCCTCGTCGTCGGCGAGGGCCGCGAGCGCCATCCGGAGGTCGCCCGGTGGCAACACCGGCATCTCGCGGCGGATGCGCCCCGAGGAGCCGCCGTCGTCGGCCACGGTGACCACCGCGGTGAGGTCGGTGGTCAGCCGTCGCCAGGCACCCAGCGCGGCGGCCAGCCCGTGGCCGCCGCCGAAGGCCACCACGCGCAGCGGTCGCTCCGGCTCCGCGCCTCGCGGCGCGGTGGTCGGGGCGCCCACTACTCCCGGCCCAGGTCGCGGTGCTGGACGGCGACGTCGATGCCGTCGGCGGACAGCCGCCGCGCGAACTCCTCCGCGATCGCCACGCTGCGGTGCTTGCCGCCGGTGCAGCCCACGGCGAGCGTCAGGTACCGCTTGCCCTCCCGCCGGTAGCCGGGGATGAGCAGGCGGAGCACGTCGGTGTAGCGGTCGAGGAACGGCGACGCCGCCTCCTGGCTCAGGACGTAGTCCCGCACGTCGGGGTCCTGGCCGGTGTGCGGCCGCAGCTCGGGCAGCCAGTGCGGGTTGGGCAGGAACCGGGCGTCGACCACGAGGTCGGCGTCCAGCGGCAGGCCGTACTTGAACCCGAAGCTCAGCACGGTGGCCGTCAGCGGCGGCGTCTGGCCCTCGCGGGCGAAGGCGTTCTCCAGCGTGGCCCGCAACTGGTGCACGTTGAGGTCGCTGGTGTCCACCCACAGGTCGGCCTCGCCCGCGATGCCGGTCAGCAGCGCCCGCTCGGCCGAGATGCCGTCGATCAGCGTGCCGCCGCCCTGCAGCGGGTGCTCCCGGCGGTTGGACTCGTACCGGCGGACCAGGACCTCGTCGCGGGCGTGCACGTACACCACCCGCGGGCGGTGCCCGGCCCCGGCGAGGACGCGGATCGCCTCCTGCAGGTCGCTGGAGAACGCCCGGCTGCGGACGTCGACGACGGCGGCGAACCGGCGGACGTCGCCGCGGCCCCCCAGCTCCACCATCGGCAACAGCAGCGCGGGCGGGAGGTTCTCGACGACGAACCAGCCGAGGTCCTCCAGCACCCGCCCGGCGGTGTTCTTGCCGGCGCCGGACAGCCCGGTGACGACGACGACGTCCAGCGGCTGGGTCTCGGCGGACTTCGCGTCCAGCGGCGGGGGGACGTCGGTGTGCGGGTGCCCCGGGGCACCCGGCGCCGTGCCGAAGGCCCCCGGCCCGTGGGTGCGGGTCAGCTCGTTCACGCGCCCTCCTCGCCGGCGCTCGTCGGACGCGTGACCGGCGTTGCTGTGCTCATGCGTGAGCTCGCGAGCTCGCTCACGAGGCCACCAGCCCGACCTCGGCGGTGGCGCCGGCACCCGGCTGCGGGGTGCCCCGCTCGGCGGGCCCGGCCGGCGCGGTGGTGCTCTCCACGACCTCCTCCGCGGGCTCGGCGTCGGCGGCCGGCTCGGCGACCGCCGCCAGCACCGCCTCCGCCGTGCGCCGGCCGATGCCGGGCACGGCCACCAACTCCTCGACGGTCGCGGCCCTCAGCCGCTTGAGGGACCCGAACTGCTTCATCAGCGCCTTCCGCCGCGTCTCCCCGAGACCGGGGACGTCGTCCAACAGGGAGACCAGCATGCTGGTGGACCGCTTCTGCCGGTGGTAGGTGATCGCGAACCGGTGCGCCTCGTCGCGGACCCGCTGCAGCAGGTACAGCGCCTCGGAGGTGCGCGGCAGGATCACCGGGTCGCTCTCGCCGGGCAGCCACACCTCCTCCATCCGCTTGGCCAGCCCGCAGACGGCGACGTCCACGACGCCCAGCTCCTCGAGGGACCGCGCGGCCGCCGCCACCTGCGGGGCGCCGCCGTCGACGACGAGCAGGTTCGGCGGGTAGGCGAACCGGCGCGGCCGGCCCTCCTCCGCGGCGATGCCCTGCTCGTCCTTGCGGTCGGCCTCCTCCTTGAGGTGGCGGGCGAACCGGCGGCGCACCACCTCGGCCATCGCCGCGGTGTCGTCGGTTCCGTTCGTGACGGAGAAGCGGCGGTAGTCGGACTTCTTCGCCAGACCGTCCTCGAAGACGACCATGCTGGCCACGACGTTCGTGCCCTGGACGTGCGAGACGTCCATGCACTCGATCCGCAGCGGGGCGTCGGGCAGCTCGAGCGCCTCCTGGAGCTCCGACAGCGCCAGGGAGCGGGCGGTGAGGTCGCTGGAGCGCTTGACCCGGTGCCGGGCGAAGGCCTCCTTCGCGTTGCGCTCCACCGTCTCCAGCAGCGCCCGCTTGTCCCCGCGCTGCGGCACCCGCAGGGAGACCCGCGACCCGCGCAGCTCGCTGAGCAGGTCGGCGTAGACGTCGGCGTCGTCGGGCAGCTCGGGGACCAGCACCTCGCGCGGCACCGCCTCCCCGGCCTCGCCGGCGCCGGTCTGCTCGTCGACGCCGCCGTACACCTGGAGCAGGAACTGCTCGACCAGCTCGCCGGTGGTGACCTCCTCGACCTTGTCGACGATCCACCCGCGCTGGCCGCGCACCCGCCCGCCGCGCACGTGGAAGACCTGGACCGAGGCCTCCAGCTCGTCCTGGGCGAAGGCGACGACGTCGGCGTCGGTGCCGTCACCGAGGACGACGGCCTGCTTCTCCATCGCCCGCCTGAGCGCCCCCAGGTCGTCGCGCAGCCGGGCGGCCTTCTCGTACTCCATCGCCTCGGCGGCGGCGGCCATCTCCCGCTCCAGCCGCTTGACCATCGACTCGGTGCGCCCGGCCATGAAGTCGCAGAAGTCGTCGACGATCCGCCGGTGCTCCTCGGCGGAGACCCGGCCGACGCAGGGTGCGGCGCACTTGCCGATGTAGCCGAGCAGGCACGGCCGGCCGATCTGCCCGGCCCGCTTGAAGACGCCGTTGGAGCAGGTGCGGGCCGGGAACACCCGGGTCAGGGTGTCGAGCGTCTCGCGGATGGCCCACGCGTGGGCGTACGGCCCGAAGTAGCGCACGCCCTTCTTCCTGGGCCCGCGCATGACCTGCAGCCGCGGGTACTCCTCGTTCAGCGTCACGGCCAGCGACGGGTAGCTCTTGTCGTCGCGGTAGCGGACGTTGAACCGGGGGTCGAACTCCTTGATCCAGTTGTACTCGAGCTGGAGGGCCTCGACCTCGGTGCCGACGACGGTCCACTCGACGCTGGCGGCCGTCGTCACCATCTGCCGGGTGCGCGGGTGCAGGCCCGCGACGTCCGCGAAGTAGCTGTTCAGCCGCTGCCGGAGGCTCTTGGCCTTGCCGACGTAGATGACCCGCCCGTTGGGGTCGCGGAACTTGTAGACCCCCGGGTCCTCCGGGATGCTGCCGACCGCCGGTCGGTACGTGGACGGGTCGGGCATGGGTCCCAGGTTAGGTGGGACGGACGACGGTTCGCCCGGGCACCGGGATGGCAGCGGTCACTCGAACCACATCCGTGTGATCCGTCCCGGGACCTCCGCCCCTTGCCCACCCGCGGCACCCGGCACCAGCCTCGGACGGACAGGTCGTCCTCCCCCAGGGGTGCCGCCCATGAGCTCGATCCAGGACCCGACGAGCCCGGCCCGCACGACGCCGATCCCCGAGGCCCGCACCGCCCCGCCCACCCTGACCGACCCGCTGGCCGACCTCGCCGCCTTCCCGCTGGTGGAGGCCCTGTTCGGACGGCGTTCCCGGCGCTTCGCCCTCGGCGACGAGATCCCCGACGGCCCGCTGGCCCACCGGTCGCGGCACGACCCGGTGCCGCTGACCGAGCTCGAGCGGATGCTCGTGCTGAGCGCCATGGGCGGGACCACCGGCTGGCACTACTCGATCACCCGCAACGCCCACTACGCACCCCACCCGGCGAACTACGCCGGCGGGGCGGCCGGGCGCACCTTCCCGTCCGCGGCCGGGTTCCACACCGCCGAGCTGTTCTTCACCGACGACTCGGGCGTGTACTTCTTCCCGACCCGGGACGCCGGTGCGCTCGTCGACCCCGCCACCGAGGACGTCACGCCCGAGCTGATGGTGGAGCGGCACCGCGGCCGCGTCCGGCAGCTGTCCGACCGGCGGCTGCACCTGCCCCGGGAGGAGCCCTACCTCGAGGGGCACAACACCTGGTGCGTCAACGTGCCCGGCTCCCTGCTGGTCATCCCGGTCGCCGACATCGCCCAGCACCTGCTGGCGATCCTCTGCTTCTTCACGCAGAACGGGTACGCGGTCTTCGACGACGTCAACGGACGGGAGATCCCGGGGCTGGACCGGTTCCGGCACCTGGTGGACGTCGACGCGCCCTTCCCGCTGACCTTCACCGAGCAGTACGCGCTGACCGAGGCCACCGCCGAGCTGGCGACCTGTTGCTTCGGCGGGGTCCTCGTACTGCAGGCGATGGGACTGGGCGGGTGGATGTTCGACGGGATCGACCGCTTCGCGGTCCTCGGGGCGTCCGGCGACCCGAACGTGCCCGGCCTCGGCTTCCGCCACGACGAGGACGAGCGCTGGGCGGTGCCCAACCCCACCGGCCTGCCCGGCGTCTTCGAGGCGTTCTGCCCGCCGCACCACGCGGACATGGCGGCGGCGGTGGAGGCCTTCGCCGAGCGCAAGTTCGGCGAGGGCGGTCCGTTCAACCCGCGCACGCCGGGCCCGTGGACCGACAGCCCCGGCTTCCGCGGCAGCGCCCAGGTGCACGACGCGGAGTTCAAGGCGTGCGTGGCGCTGCAGGCGCAGTACGTCCTGGACACCTTCGGCAAGTTCCCCGGCACCGTGCCGACGGTGTTCATCCTCAACTACGTCCAGGCGCACCACCTCGACCTGGAGTTCTACGACCGGTTCTTCCGGCCCGGCGCGTACCTGCGGACCCACGCCGAGCACATGCAGCGGTGGCACGCCGGGGAGGAGGGGCCCCGTGGGCACGCACGTCCCGGTCGGTGACCTCCAGGTCTGGGCCGAGCAGGTCGGGCAGGGGCCCGACGTGCTGCTGATCGGCGGGGCCGGCGACACCGTCGAGTCCTGGCAGTTCCAGCTCGACGGGCTCGCCGACCGCTACCGGCTGACCGCGTTCGACACCCGCGGGGCCGGCCGGACGCCGATGCCCCGCGACCGGGTCACGATGGGGGTGCTGGCCGACGACGCGGCCGGCGTCCTCGACGTCCTGGGGATCGCGTCGGCCCACGTGGCGGGGTTCTCCGGGGGCAGCATCGTGGCCCAGGAGCTCGCGGTGCGCCGTCCCGACCTGGTCCGCAGCCTGGTGCTGCAGAGCACCTGGGCCGTGCCCGACGTGTACCTCCGGGCGTGGCTGGGGTTCGTCCGGTGGCTGGTCGCGGTCGCCCCCAGCGAGCGGGCGTTCGTCGAGGCCTTCTGCCTCGACCTGTACACCGCCCGCGCGCACGAGGACGGCACGGTGGCCGGCTTCGTCGAGGAGGTGCTGGCCTTCCCCCACAAGCAGGCGGCCGAGGACCTCCAGCGCTACCTGGACGCCCTGATCGACGACGACACCCCGGACCGCCCGGCGCGGATCACCGCGCCGACGCTGGTGCTGGCCGGCGGGGTCGACTCGATCGCCCGTCCCCCGTTGGGCCGCGTCGTCGCCGAGGCGAACCCCGCTGCGCGCTTCGAGCTGTGGGAGACCGAGTGCCACCAGCCGTTCCAGGAGGTGCCCGACCGCTGGAACGCCCGCGTCGACGCCTTCTGGCAGCAGGTCGCGGCGAGCACCCCGCTGCCGCGTGCCGCCCCCGACGACGCCCACCCGTCGCCGGACCGCCCGCCGGAGACGACCCGGCGCGGCTGACCGAGGAGGACCGAGATGGGCCGACACGTCCGGGCGGGCGACCTGGAGATCTGGACCGAGCAGGTCGGGCAGGGGCCCGACGTGCTGCTGATCGGCGGCCTCGGCGACACCGTCGAGTCGTGGCAGCTCCAGCTCGACGGGCTGGCCGACCGCTACCGGTTGACCGCGTTCGACAACCGCGGGGCGGGCCGGACGGCGATGCCGGCAGAGGGCGCCACCCTGGCGGCGATGGCCGACGACGCGGCCGGTGTCCTCCGTGCGCTCGGCATCCCCTCGGCCCACGTCGCGGGCTTCTCGGGTGGCAGCCTCATCGGCCAGCACCTGGCGCTGCGGCATCCCCACCTGGTCCGCAGCCTGGTGCTGCAGAGCACCTGGGCGGTGATGGACTCGTACTTCCGCACGTGGCTGCGCTTCGTCGAGTGGCTGGTCGACAGCGCCCCGGACGAGCGGACGTTCCTGGAGTCGTTCTTCCTGTGGATCTACACACCGCGGGCGCACGACGACGGCACCGTCGCCGCGTTCATCGACGAGGTGCTCGCCTTCCCCCACAAGCAGTCGGCGGAGGACGTGCACCGCTTCCTCGCCGACATCTGGCACCACGACAGCACCGGATGGCTGCCGCGCATCACCGCGCCGACGCTGGTGCTGGCCGGCGGCATCGACCCCACGGCCCGGCCGGACCTCGGCCGGGCTGTCGCCGAGGCGATCCCCGGCGCCGTCTTCGAGGTCATGGCGGAGGAGTCCCACCAGCCGTTCCAGGAGGTGCCCGACCGCTGGAACGCCCGCGTCGACGCCTTCTGGCAGGACGTCGAGGCGCGCCTGGCTGCACCGGGTCCCCGGGCGGTCCCCGAGGGTGAGCGGCTGCCGGCCGGTGACCGTCCACCGTCCTGAGCAGGGTCGCCGGCCAGAGAGAGGGTCTCCCGAGATGGGCGAACACATCCGTGCGCGCGGTCTCGACATCTGGACCGAGCAGGTCGGGCAGGGCTCCGACGTCCTCCTGATCGGCGGCCTCGGGGACACCGTGGAGTCCTGGCAGTTCCAGCTCGACGGGCTGGCCGACCGCTACCGGCTGACCGCCTTCGACAACCGGGGCGCCGGCCGGACCGCGCTGCCCGACGGCCCGGTGACCGTCGCGGACATGGCCGGCGACGCCGCCGCCGTGCTCGACGCGCACGGCATCGCGTCGGCGCACGTCGCCGGCTTCTCCGGCGGGGCCAAGACCGCGCAGGAGCTGGCGCTGCGCCGGCCCGACCTCGTCCGCAGCCTGGTGCTGCAGAGCACCTGGGCAGCCATGGACCCCTACATGCAGGCCTGGGTGCGGTCCACCCGCTGGATGGTCGACGCCGTCCCCGACGAGCGCACCTTCCTCGAGGCCTTCTTCCTCCTCATCTACACACCCCGGGCACACGACGACGGCACCGTCGCCGTGATCATCGACGAGGCCCTCGCCTTCCCCTACAAGCAGGCACCGGAGGTGATCCAGCGGCACCTGGACGCGTGGGCCGCCCACGACACCACCGACACGCTCCCCCAGATCACCGCGCCCACCCTGGTGCTCGCCGGCGGGATCGACCCGGTGGTGCGGCCGGAGCGCGGCCGGGCGGTCGCCGACCTGATCCCGGGGGCGCTGTTCGAGGTGTGGGAGACCGAGTCCCACCAGCCGTTCCAGGAGGTCCCGGACCGCTGGAACGCCCGCGTCGACGCCTTCTGGCAGGACGTCGAGGCCCGCCCGGGGACGCCGCCGCCCCGGACGGCCGCGGACGCCGGGACGTCCCCGGCGGGAGCCGTGCGGCCCGGCTGACCTCGGGGCGCGCGGCTCACCGCGTCTCGCGCGGTGGGGACTTCACCGCCAGGACGGGGCAGTCGACGTCGAGCAGGATGCGCTGGGCCGCGCTGCCCATGAGCAGCTTGCCCACCGCCGACCGCCGCCGCAGCCCGATGACCAGCAACTCCGCGCCGGTCTCGGTGACGGTGGCGGCGAGCTCCTCGGCGACGTCCCGGCCCACCGGCTGGCGCAGCTCGAAGGGCACCCCGGACACCGTCAGGTCGGCCTGCAGCTGCCGCAGCCGGTCGCCGAACAGGTACTCCTCGTCGACCAGCGCGTCACCGCGCGAGCTGTTGACGACGACCAGCCGCGCCCCCCGGCGGTGCGCCTCGGCGACCGCGTGCTCCAGCGCCGCCTGCCCCCGGGGGTTGGGGACGACGCCGACGACCACGACACCGTTCACCCAGCCCTCCCGTCGTTGCGGTTGGCGGCCGCCTGCTCGTGGTGGCGCAGTTCGCCGGTCTCCTGCAGTTCCTCGGGGGTCGACCGGCGGCCGCGGACCACGCGCAGCACGATCGGCACGACGAGGGCCAGGAGGGACAGCAGGAGCACGACCCGGCTGAACCACGTCTCGACCAGGACGCTCAGGTCGCCACCGCTGATGGCCAGCGCACGGCGGAGGTTGGTCTCGGCGATCGGCCCGAGGATCAGCCCGATGACCGCCGGCGCGACGGGCCAGCCGTAGCGCCGCATGAAGAAGCCGAGGAAGCCGAGCACCAGCAGCAGCACCAGGTCCAGCGGGTCGGCGTTGACCGCGTAGGACCCGAGCGAGGCGAACAGCAGGATGCCCGCGTACAGGTACGGCCGCGGGATGCGCAGCAGCTTCACCCAGATGCCGGCCAGCGGCAGGTTGAGCACCAGCAGCATCGTGTTGCCGATGAACAGGGCCGCGATCAGCGTCCAGACCAGCGTGGACTCCGTGGTCAGCAGGGTCGGGCCCGGCTGGATGCCGTAGCCCTGGAAGGCCGCCAGCAGGATCGCCGCGGTGGCCGAGGTCGGCAGCCCGAGGGTCAGCAGCGGGACGAGCACGCCGGCGGCCGCGGCGTTGTTGGCCGCCTCCGGCCCGGCCACCCCCTCGATGGCGCCCTTCCCGAACTCCTCGGGGTGCTTGGTGAGCCGCCGCTCGGAGGCGTAGGAGAGGAACGTCGGGATCTCCGCGCCGCCGGCCGGCAGCGCCCCGAACGGGAACCCGAGCGCGGTGCCCCGCAGCCAGGGCTTCCAGGAGCGGCGGAAGTCCTGGCGGGTCATGTAGCGACCGCTCGCGGCCATCACCTCGACCGGCCCGTGCCGCAGCCGGGAGGCGACGTAGAGGGCCTCCCCCACCGCGAACAGGGCCACCGCCACCACGACGACGTCGATGCCGTCGGACAGCTGTGGGACGCCGAGGGCGAACCGCTCCTGGCCGGTGAGGACGTCGGTGCCGACCAACCCCAGGTAGAGCCCGACGCCGAGGGACGCCAGGCCGCGCAGCGGGGAGGCCCCCAGCACCGTGGACACCGCGACGAAGGCGAACACGGCCAGCGCGAAGTAGTCCGCCGCGGTGATCCCGATCGCCAGGTCGACCACGGTGGGCGCGACCAGGGCGAGCAGCAGGGTGGCGATCGTGCCGGCCACGAAGGAGCCGATCGCCGCGGTGGCCAGCGCCGCGGCCCCGCGGCCGGCCTTGGCCATCTTGTTGCCCTCGAGCGCGGTCATGATCGAGCTGGCCTCGCCGGGGGTGTTCAGCAGGATCGACGTCGTCGACCCGCCGTACATGCCGCCGTAGTAGATGCCGGCGAACATGATGAACGCGCTGGTCGGCTCGAGGACGTACGTGATCGGCAGCAGCAGCGCCACCGTCATCGCCGGGCCGATGCCGGGCAGGACGCCGACCGCCGTCCCCAAGAGCACGCCGACGAAGGCGAACAGCAGGTTGACCGGCGTGAGGGCGTCGGCGAAGCCGGCGGCCAGGTCGGAGAGGGCGTCCATCTAGAACCAGCTCGTCGCGAGCTCGAGGAGGGTCCCGCCGGGCAGGGCCACGTTGAGCGCCTTGACGAAGATGATCCAGACGACGACCGCGGTGATGCCGCCGGCGAGCAGCGGCCGGACGATGCCGCGCGCCCCCAGGGCCCAGGCGACCGTGCCGAACATCAGGGTCACCGCCAGCGGCCAGCCGACCACGTTGATGAGCAGGGCCTGGGCGAGGAAGGCGGCGGCGATGATGCCCACCGCCCGCCAGTCCGTGCCGGCCGTCGGATCGACGTCCTCGCTCTCGTCGGCAGGGCCGCGGTCGCCGCGCCACACCCGGTAGGTGAGGGCGAGGGAGGTGGCGATGATGAGCCCGCCGACCAGGTACGGGAAGAACCGCGGCCCCACCGTGTTCGCCGACCCCGGCACGGCGATGCTGCCGGCGTCCAGGACCAGGTAGACGCCGAGCGCCCCGAGCAGGATGGCCATCACCAGCTCGCCGGTGCTCCGCCCGAGCTCCTCCGGCGGCGGGGCGGCGTCGGAGGGGGCGGCGTCGGCGGGGGTGGCGTCCGGTGCCGCGGGCTCGGGGGGGCTCACTGCACCAGGCCGATCTGCACCAGGATCTCCCGCACCCGCGCCTCCTCCTCGGCGAGGAACGCCCCGTAGTCGTCACCGGTGAGCAGGAGGTCGTCCCAGCCGTTGTTGGCCAGCGCCTCGGCCCACTCGTCGCTGTCGTGGGTGTCGACGACCAGCGCGATGAGGTCCTCCCGGGCAGCGTCGGTCATGCCGGGGCGGGCCATCACGCCGCGCCAGTTGGACACCTCGACGTCGAAGCCCGACTCGATCAGCGTGGGGACGTCGGGCACCTGGTCGCTGCGCTCGGGCGTGGAGACCGCGAGCCCCTTGAGGTCCCCGGAGGCGACCTGCGGCCCGTAGTCGGCCGTGCCGGAGATGCCGGCGGTGACCTGCCCGCCGAGCAGCGCCGACAGCGACTCGCCGCCGCCGGAGTACGGGATGTAGTTGACCTGCCCGGGGTCGATGCCGGCGGCCTGGGCGAGCAGGCCGGCGAGGATCTGGTCGGTGCCGCCGGCCGAGCCGCCGGCGATGGGCGTGTTGGCGGGGTCGGCCGCCCAGACCTCGACGAAGCCCGCGACGTCGTCGAAGGGCGCGTCGGGCGGGGCGACGATCAGCTCCGTCTCGCCGATCAGCCGGGCGATGGGCGTGACGTCGGTGAGCCGGGTGGAGGAGTCGTTGGTGTCGACGGCGCCGACCATGACCAGGCCCATCATCATCAGCAGGGCGTCGTCGTCCTCACGGGCGAGCTGGCCGAGCCCGATGACGCCGCCGGCGCCCTCGACGTTGAACACCTGCACGTTGCGCGCGAGGCCGCTGCTCTGGATCGTCCGCTGCATGACGCGGGCGGTGGTGTCCCAGCCGCCGCCCGGGCTGGCCGGTGCCATGATCCGCAGCCGGGAGAGGTCGCCGGGGCGGACGACCGTGCCCGCGCAACCGGCCAGGGCGCCGAGGACGGGCGCGGCCACCACGCCTGCGAGGAACGACCTGCGGCTGAGCACGAGCCCACCTCCGGGCGAGGCGACGTGGCGTCCCGGGTCAGCCCACGGGACGCGACCGCCGCGCCGCTGGCGCCCAGTTCTGGGGCGCGACCCGGCGGACCAGGCGCACCGTGCGGCGGACCAGCACCAGTGCCGACACCACCCCGGCGCCGCCGGCCAGGAAGGCCACGACCCCGGGCGCCGCCGTACCCGTGGCGACAGGCACGGAAACGGCGAGGACGGCGAGCAGGACCAGGGTGGACCCGATCCCGGGGCCGTTCCCCACCGGCGAACCGCAGTTCGACAGGTCCGGGTCGCAGTCGGGCGTGAGCGCGCTCATCGCGGCCCAGCGGTCTGGTGCAGGACAGCGCCCATGCGCGTCTCCTCCGTCGGGGACCCCCATCACGCCAGGTCCTGGGCGTGATGTCTGTCACAGGGACGGTACGACGACGGCCACTCCTCGCTCAAGACGTGGAGTGGCCGTCGGCGCTGGTGGGCTCAGCTGGCCTTCTTGCGCGCCCGCTTCTTGGGGGCGGCGGCCGCGGCCACCGACTCGGGGTCGAGGATCCGGGCCAGGTACCGGCCGGTGTGGCTCTCGGGCACGCCGGCCACGAACTCCGGCGGCCCCTCGGCGACGACCGTGCCGCCGCGGAACCCGCCCTCGGGACCCATGTCGATGAGCCAGTCCGCGCTCTTGATGACGTCGAGGTTGTGCTCGATGACGACCACCGAGTTGCCCTTGTCGACCAGGCCCTGGAGCACGAGCAGCAGCTTGCGGATGTCCTCGAAGTGCAGGCCGGTGGTGGGCTCGTCGAGGACGTAGATGCTGCGGCCGTTGGACCGCTTCTGCAGCTCGCTGGCCAGCTTGACCCGCTGCGCCTCACCGCCGGAGAGAGTGGTCGCGGGCTGGCCGAGCCGCACGTAGCCGAGCCCGACCTCGGTGAGGGTGCGCAGGTACCGGGCGATCGCCGGGATGGCGGCGAAGAAGTCGGCGGCCTCCTCGATCGGCATGTCGAGGACCTCGGCCACCGTCTTGCCCTTGTAGTGCACCTCGAGGGTCTCCCGGTTGAACCGGGCGCCCTTGCACACCTCGCAGGGGACGTAGACGTCGGGCAGGAAGTTCATCTCGATCTTCAGCGTCCCGTCGCCGGAGCACGCCTCGCAGCGGCCGCCCTTGACGTTGAAGCTGAACCGGCCCGGCAGGTAGCCGCGCACCTTCGCCTCGGAGGTGCTCGCGAACAGCTTGCGGACGTGGTCCCAGACGCCGGTGTAGGTGGCCGGGTTGGACCGGGGGGTGCGGCCGATCGGCGACTGGTCGACGTGCACCACCTTGTCCAGGTGCTCCAGGCCGGTGACGGTCCGGTGCCGGCCGGGCACCAGGCGCGCCCGGTTCAGCTGGTTGGCCAGCACCGTGTAGAGGATGTCGTTGACCAGGCTGGACTTGCCCGAGCCGGAGACGCCGGTGACGGCCACCAGGCAGCCGAGCGGGAACGTGACGTCGACGCCGCGCAGGTTGTGCTCGCGGGCGCCCTTGACCACCAGCTCGCGGCCCGGCGTCGGCTCCCGGCGCTTCTCGGGGACGGCGATCTCCTTGCGGCCGGACAGGTACTGGCCGGTCAGCGACCGCTCGCTGGTGAGGAGGTCCTCGACGGTGCCGCTCACGACGACCTCGCCGCCGTGCTCGCCGGCGCCGGGGCCGATGTCGACGACCCAGTCGGCGGTCTTGATCGTGTCCTCGTCGTGCTCGACGACGATGAGCGTGTTGCCCATGTCGCGCAGCCGGACCAGGGTCTCGATCAGCCGGGTGTTGTCCCGCTGGTGCAGGCCGATGGAGGGCTCGTCGAGGACGTAGAGGACGCCGACCAGCCCGGAGCCGATCTGGGTGGCCAGCCGGATGCGCTGCGCCTCACCGCCGGCGAGGGTGGCCGCCGGCCGGTCGAGGGACAGGTAGTCCAGGCCGACGTCGACCAGGAAGGACAGCCGCGCCTGGATCTCCTTGAGCACGCGGTCGGCGATCGCCCGCTCGCGCTCGCCGAGCACCAGCGCGCCCAGCCAGTCGGACGCCTCGCCGATCGACAGCCCGGTGACCTCGGCGATGGAGCGGCCGTTGAGCTTGACCGCGAGGATCTCCGGCTTCAGGCGGGTGCCGTGGCACACGGGGCACGGCACGTCGCGCATGTAGCCCTCGTACTTGTCCCGCATGTAGTCGCTGTCGGTGTCCTCGTGCCGCCGCTCGAGGAACGGCAGGACGCCCTCGAACGCCGCGTAGTAGCTGCGCTCGCGGCCGTAGCGGTTCTTGTAGCGGACGTGCACCTGGTCCGGCGAGCCGTGCAGCACGGCCTTCTGCACCTTGGCCGGCAGCCGCTCCCACGGATCGTCCATGGAGAAGCCGAGCTGCTGGGACAGGCCGGTGAGCAGCCGGGTGAAGTACTCGTTGCTCATCGACGTCGACCACGGCGCGATGGCGCCCTGGGCCAGGCTCTTCTCCGGGTCGGGCACGACGAGGTCGGGGTCGACCTCCTTGCGGGTGCCGATGCCGGTGCACTCCGGGCAGGCGCCGAACGGCGAGTTGAAGGAGAACGACCGCGGCTCGAGCGCCTCGAAGGACAGGCCGTCGTCGACGCAGGCCAGGTGCTCGGAGAAGGTCCGCTCGCGGTGCGGGTCTTCCTCCGCCAGGTCGACGAAGTCGAGGACGACCAGGCCCCCGGCCAGGCCGAGCGCGGTCTCGACCGAGTCGGTGAGCCGGCGCTTCGCGCTCTCCTTGACGGTGAGCCGGTCGACGATCACCTCGATCGTGTGCTTCTCCTGCTTCTTGAGCTTCGGCGGCTCGGTCAGCTGGTGGACGACGCCGTCGACGCGGACCCGGGAGAAGCCCTGGGTCTGCAGCGAGCTGAACAGGTCGACGTACTCGCCCTTCCGGGCGCGGACGACGGGGGCGAGCACCTGGAAGCGGGTGCCCTCCTCCATGGCCAGCACCTGGTCGACGATCTGCTGCGGCGTCTGCCGCGAGATGGGCTTGCCGCAGTTGGGGCAGTGCGGCTGGCCGGCGCGGGCGTACAGCAGCCGGAGGTAGTCGTAGACCTCGGTGATCGTGCCGACGGTCGACCGCGGGTTGCGGTTGGTCGACTTCTGGTCGATCGAGACAGCCGGGCTCAGGCCCTCGATGAAGTCGACGTCGGGCTTGTCCATCTGCCCCAGGAACTGCCGGGCGTAGGCCGACAGCGACTCGACGTACCGGCGCTGGCCCTCGGCGAAGATGGTGTCGAAGGCCAGGCTCGACTTGCCCGAGCCGGACAGGCCCGTGAACACGATGAGCGCGTCGCGGGGCAGGTCGAGGTGGACGTCCTTGAGGTTGTGCTCGCGGGCGCCGCGGACGACGAGGCGGTCCATGTGTTCCCTGTCGGTCGCTGGAGCGTGGATTGCGGGTGCGCGGCGCCGTCGGTACCCGGTGCCGATGTCCCTACGGAGACAAGTCGTCGCGCTGCGTGCCTGTTCCCCGGCTGGGCCGTGACCTGCGTGATGCCGGTCAACCCCCGTGCCGGGAGGGGAAGAGGTCAGCCGGACGCCGCGACCGCGGGCTCGGTGGGGTCGAAGACCGGCGCGTACCGGCGCCACGGCTGTCGCCGTTCCAGCTCTCCGGCGAGCCAGAGTAGTCGCGTCTCGGCGCCCGGGGGGCCGGCGAGCTGGACCGCCAGGGGGTGGCCCTCGGGCCGCACGCCGGCCGGGAGCACCAGCGCGGGCAGGCCGGCCAGGTTCCAGGCCGCCGTCCACGGCGCCCAGCGGGCGTTGGCCGTGACGTTGGCCAGGAACCCGCGCTCGTGCCACGGGCGGGCGGACAGCGGCGGACCCGTCGTCACCGGGGTGAGCAGGAGGTCGACGTCGTCGAAGAAGGCGGTCGTCCGGTCGCGGAACCGCTCGGCGGTGGCCGGCCGGACCAGCCCGGCCCGGCGGACGAGCCGGCCGATCCGCACGTGGGTGCGGCTGCGCGGCTGGAGGTCGGCGGTCGCGATGCCCAGGTGCTCGGCGTCGTCGGCGGCCCCGGCCATCCACCGCGCGATCGCCCCCGCCGCGGCCGCGGGGGGAACCGGTGGGTCGCGCCGGACCACGGTGTGCCCGGCGGCGGTGACCGCCGCGACGGTCCGCTCGACCGCCTCCAGGGCCGGGGCGTCGGCCCGCACGCCCGGCAGCGGCGACCGGGTGGAGACGGCGATGCGCAGTGGCCGGCCGGGTGCCGCGGGCGGTACCGGCTGCTCCCCCGCCAGCACCGCGTGCGCGAGGGCGAGGTCGGCCACCGTCGTCGCCAACGCCCCGTTGACGGCCATGCCGGACCAGTCGTCGGCGCCGATCCCGCCCGGCACCACGCCGCGGCCGGGCTTCAGCGTGACCAGCCCGCAGGCGGCGGCGGGCAGGCGCAGCGACCCCATGCCGTCGTTCCCGTGCGCCAGCGGCACCGAGCCCGAGGCGACCGCCGCGGCGCTGCCGCCGGAGCTGCCGGCCGGGGATCGCGCGGTGTCCCAGGGGTTGCGGCTGACCGCGCCGGGACCGTCGGTGGAGGCGTAGAGGCACAGCTCGGGGGCGCGGGTGATGCCGACGACGACGGCGCCGGCGGCGCGCAGGCGGGCGACGACGGGGTGGTCCTCGGTCGCGCGGCGGCTCGGGCAGGCCGGCGACCCGTCGGTGCAGACCTCGCCGGCCACCGCGACGTTGTCCTTGACCGCGACCGGCACCCCGGCGAGCGGCAGAGCACCCCGGCCGGGGCGGGCGTCGACCGCGGCCGCCTCGGCGAGCGCGGCCTCGCGGCGGACCACCCGGAAGGCCCCGACGCGCGCCTCGACCCGGTCGAGGTGGGCCAGGTGCGCGCGCACCACCTCGACCGCCGTCAGCTCCCCCGCCCGCACGCGTGCGGCCAGCTCGGTGGCCGGGAGACCCACGACCGTGCCCGGCCCACCCTCGACCCGGGCCCCGAGCGGCAGACCTCCGCTAGCGTCCATGCCAGGACCGTAACCGCGGCCAGCGACACTTCTCGAACGGAGTCCAGGCATGACCTCGGGGACCTACACCGGCGACGTCGAGGTGGGCGGGCCCGCCGACGTCCGGGAGCTGCCGGGCCTGACGATCAGCAAGATCGCGGTCAGCGAGATGGCCAACAACGCCTACCTGCTGCGCTGCACCGCCACCGGCGAGGCGCTGCTCGTCGACGCCGCCGCGGAGCCCGAGACGCTGCGCGCGTTCATCGGCGACGCCCCGGTCCGCACCGTCGTCACCACGCACGGGCACTGGGACCACCACCGCGCCCTGCCCGAGGTCGTCGAGGCGACCGGCGCCGTCACCGTCGCCCACCCGGCCGACGCCGGCGACCTCCCGGTGCCCGTGCAGCGGCCGGTCGAGCACGGCGACACGGTGGCCGTCGGGGAGCAGGTGCTCGAGGTGGTGCACCTGCGTGGGCACACGCCGGGCAGCATCGCGCTGGTCTGGCGCGGCCCCGAGGACGCGGGCACGCACGTGTTCACCGGCGACAGCCTGTTCCCCGGCGGCGTCGGCAACACCCAGAAGGACGCGCAGCGCTTCGCCAGCCTCATCGACGACGTCGAGCAGCGGCTGTTCGGCACCCTGCCCGACGACGCATGGGTGTACCCGGGCCACGGCAAGGACACGACGATCGGCGCCGAGCGCCCCCACCTCGGCGAGTGGCGCGCCCGCGGTTGGTAGTTCCCGGCGGCCTCGCGGCGAGCTGGCCGACCCAACGCACACTTCCGTCGAGGGGGTGGTCGTCATGATCGAGCCGAAGCCAGGTGTCGGACGCCACGCCGCTGACATCGACTTCACGACGCTGCCGGAGCCCATTCCCCTTGCGCACACGGTGGTCGAGCAACCGGCGGCCCCTCATGTACCGGTCGATGGCAGCTCGGATGGCGCCGTCGGCGGCGACGACGGGGGTGACTGATCGCTCCCGTCGGAGCTCACGGTCCTCGCCCCAGGGCGAGGCGTCTACGTCCCGGCGCCCGCGCCGGTTCTCCGCGTGGCCGGACCCGGCAGCTCCGGGCGAGGCGTTCCCGCGGGAACGCCTCGC
>NZ_JBJGYT010000014.1:0-122516 GCF_054050135.1 Geodermatophilus sp. SYSU D00705
GAGGTCACGCGGGCGCACGGCACCGCCGGTTCCGCGGCCGAGGAGCGCCAGCGACGAGCGGCGCGGAACCGAGCTTGCGAGGTCACGCGGGCGCACGGCACCGCCGGTTCCGCGGCCGAGGAGCGCCAGCGACGAGCGGCGCGGAACCGAGCTTGCGAGGTCACGCGGGCGCACGGCACCGCCGGTTCCGCGGCCGAGGAGCGCCGGCGACGGAGCCGAGCGGGCGACCGCCGGTGAGGGGGCGACCGCGTGAGCGAGACCGGCGGGAGCATGCCCAGGGGCTCGGTTGCGCGCACGGCACGACTGGCGTCGCTGCCGCTCGGCGCCGCCGGCCGGGCCACGCTCGGGATCGGCAAGCGGCTCTCGGGCCGGCCCGCCGACGCGGTCACCGCCGAGCTGCAGCAGCGGACCGCCGAGCAGCTGTTCGCCGTCCTCGGTCAGCTCAAGGGCGGGGCGATGAAGCTCGGCCAGACCCTCTCGGTGTTCGAGGCCGCGGTCCCCGAGGAGGTGGCCGCGCCCTACCGCGAGGCGCTGGTGAAGCTGCAGGAGGAGGCACCGCCGATGGCGGCCCGCACCGTGCACGCGGTGCTGGCTCAGCAGCTCGGGGGCAGGTGGCGGGAGCGTTTCCGCCACTTCGACGACGCCCCCGCGGCGGCGGCCAGCATCGGGCAGGTGCACCGCGCCACCTGGCGGGACGGGCGCGACGTCGCGGTCAAGATCCAGTACCCCGGGGCGGCGACCGCCCTGATGGCGGACCTCAACCAGCTCTCCCGCTTCGCGCGGCTGTTCGCCGCCCTGTTCCCCGGGATGGACGTCAAGCCGCTGATCGCCGAGCTCAAGGCCCGGGTGGTCGAGGAGCTCGACTACGGCCTGGAGGCCGACGCGCAGCGCGCCTTCGCCGCTGCCTACGTCGACGACCCGGAGATCGTCGTCCCCCGGGTGGTGGCGAGCGCGCCGAAGGTGATCGTGTCGGAGTGGCTCGAGGGGACGCCGCTGTCCCGGATCATCGCCTCCGGCACCCGCGAGCAGCGAGACCGCGCCGGCCACCTGATGGCCGTGCTGCACTTCTCCGGCCCGCAGCGCGCCGGGCTGCTGCACGCCGACCCGCACCCGGGCAACTTCCGGCTGCTCGACGACGGCCGGCTCGGCGTCATCGACTTCGGCGCGACCGCCCGCCTGCCCGACGGGCACCCCGAGCCGATCGGCCGGCTGGTCCGCTGGGCCCTCGAGGGCCGCGCCGCCGACGTCCTGGCCGACCTGCGCACCGAGGGCTTCGTGCTCCCGGGTGTCGAGGTCGACGCGCAGGCGGTCCTGGACTACCTCCGCCCCCTCCTGGAACCGATCGAGGGGCCGTACTTCCACTTCACCCGTGCCTGGATGCAGGAACAGGCCGCCCGCATCGCCGATCCGCGCAGCGAGGCCAACCGGCTGGGCCGGATGCTCAACCTCCCGCCGGCCTACCTGCTCATCCACCGGGTGACGATCGGCTCGATCGGGGTGCTCTGCCAGCTCGACTGCGCGGGCAACTACCGCGGCGTGCTCGAGGAGTGGATGCCGGGCTTCACCGGCTGAGGGCCCGGTCAGGGGTCCAGCCGCGCCTCTAGGTGGCGGACGCGGTCCCGGGCGCAGGCGGGGCACAGAGCGGTGAGCGGTCCGTGCGCCCGCGCGGCGGTCGACCCGGTCGGCCGCGGCGGGGTGCTCATCGACCAGCCCGTCGCGACGTCGGCCGGGGTGCCGGTCCGGCCGCACGCGGCGCAGACCAGGTGCTCGGGGTCCACGCCCCCAGCGTGCCCGCGGGCACGCGGTCTGCACAGGGGGCGGCCGGGGCCGGACGCACCGGGAGCGTCCGGACCCGGCCGCGGTCGGGCGGAGGCCGGTCGCCTCCGCGGGGGTGCCGCCGTCAGCGGACGGCGGCGCTGGCCCGCGCGGCGCGCCGCGTCGCGTACTCGGCGCGACGGGCCCAGCGGCGGGCGGCGCGCAGCCGGCGGGCGCGCGCGGCGGTGTCGGCCTCGGCGCGTAGTTCGCGCAGCCGGTCAACGGCCAGGTCGTACTCGTAGCTGTTCACTGCTGGTCCTCGGTCCTCTCGTGTGGCCCCGTCCCGGGCACCGCCCCGAGCGTGCGAGGGGTGCGGAGGACGGGGTCCTCTCTCATGCGACGGCGACCTTGCGCGGGCGTCCGCGGGGGCGCTTGCGTGGGATCACCACGCCCCGCTCGAAGATCTCCCCGCCCCAGACCCCCCACGGCTCGCCGCGGTCCAGCGCGCCCGCGAGGCAGGCGTCACGGACCGGGCAGGACGCGCAGAGCGTCTTGGCCTGCTCCAGTTGCGCCGGGCTCTCGGCGAACCACAGGTCGGGGTCGTTCCGGCACGGCAGGGGGCGCCGCACCGGAGCCGGCGCGGCGGGCGCCGCCGGCCGTCGGGGAAGGGCACCGCCGGTCCGGGGGAGCCCGGGTCGGCGGTGGGTCGTCAGGCGGTCGATCGTCTGCTGCACTGCCGCTCCTCCTCGTACTCGTCGTTCGCAGCCGGCGGGGGCCCGCCGACCGGAGTCGGGGCCGGGTGCCGCGGAGAAAGACAGAGGCCGCGGATCCCGGGGTTCGGGTTCCGCGGCCTCGAGGAGGACCGGTCGAGCGCTAGCTCAGCGGTCTCCCCGGGGAGTGGATCCCGAGGGGGGTGGTGCCGTCGTGCTGGGTGTTCGGCGTACGGACGCCGGTGGTGCCGAAGGCATCGGCCACGCGGGTCGCACGGGTGGCGTCGAAGCCACCGGTGGTGGGCGCGATACCGAACCCGGGCGTGCCGGCGACCGGAGCGCCGAACACCGCGGTCTGCGGGAGACGGGTGGCGACGGCGCTGGTCAGGGGCAGGGCGCGCAGGCGCAGAGCGACGGGCCGGCCGCCGCAGGCGGCCGGACGCACGACGAGGCGACCCGGGCCGGAGACCCCGGCGGGGGCGCTGGACCACATGGTGCTGATCATCGTGTCCCCTCCTCCCGGGGTCGCAGTGCGGCTGTCAGGCCGGACCGTGGCTTGGTGCGGCTCGGGGCGGTACCCCGAGCGCGAGATGGACAGTAGGGGGCCGCCGCAGAGGCGGTCAACGCAATTAGTTCCCCGGTGTGGCGGTGACCCGGGACACCCGTCGGCCAGAGCAGACGGTGAGCGGTCAGGGGCTGACGGTGGCGAGCACGTCCTGGCCGTAGAGCTCCAGCTTGCGGGCGCCGATGCCAGGCAGCGCCCCGAGCTCCCGCAGGGTGGTCGGCCGGCTCTCGGCGATGGCCTGCAGGGTCGCGTCGGTGAACACGACGTAGGCCGGCACCGACGCGGACGCCGCCGCCTCGCTGCGCCACGCCCGCAACCGCTCGAACAGCTCGCCCGCGGCGCCCTCGAGCACCACCTTGGCGCGCTTCTGCCGGCGCGGTGCCGGCGCCGCCGTCGGGGCCGACTCCGGCACCAATCCGGTGAGGAAGCGGCTGCGCGGTCGCGAGCGCCGGCCACCGGGGTTGCGGGCCAGCGACCACGACAGGGTCAGGTGCTCGCGGGCGCGGGTCACGGCCACGTACAGCAGCCGCCGCTCCTCCTCGACCGCCTCGGGCCGGGACAGCGACTGCGCGATGGGGACGACGCCGTCGACCAGGCCGACGACGAAGACGACGTCCCACTCCAGGCCCTTGGCCGCGTGCATCGACGCCAGGGTGACGCCCTGGACCGTCGGGGCGTGCTGCGCGTCGGCCCGCGCCGCCAGGTGCGCGACGAAGCCGGCGAGGTCCAGCGTGGGGGTCTCGGCCACCAGGTCGACGGCGAGGTCGACCAGCGCGGCGAGGGACTGCCACCGGTCGCGCGCGGCACCGCCGGGCGGCGGCCGGTGCTCCACCCAGCCGGTGGAGGCGAGCACGTCGCGCACCGTGGGCACCAGCGCGCCGGGCTCCGAGCCACCTGCCGCGGCGCCGCGCAGCAGGAGGACCGCCTCGCGCACCTCCGGCCGCTCGAAGAAGCGCTCCCCGCCCTTGAGCACGTACGGGACGCCCGCGTCGGTCAGCGCGTTCTCGTAGACCTCGGATTGGGCGTTGATGCGGAACAGCACCGCGATCTCCGACGCCGGCGTCCCGGCCTCGATGAACGCCCGGCAGGCCTGGGCGACGGCCGCGGCCTCCGTCGGCTCGTCGGGGTGCTCGAAGAACCGTGGCGCCGGGCCCTCGGCGCGCTGGCCGAGCAACCGCAGCCCGGGCAGCCCCTTGCGTCGCGGCGCCTGCCCGATCAGCTTGTTGGCCAGCGCGACCACCTGCGGGGTCGACCGGTAGTCGCGCTCGAGCTTGACCACCTCGGCGTCGGGATAGCGGTCGGCGAAGCCCAGCAGGTAGTCCGGGTCGGCCCCGGTGAAGGAGTAGATGGTCTGGTTGGGGTCGCCCACGACGCAGACGCTGGCGCGCCCGCCGAGCCAGGCGTCGAGCAGCCGCTGCTGCAGCGGGTTGACGTCCTGGTACTCGTCGACGACGAAGTGCCGGTACTGCCCGCGCACCTCGCGGGCGACCTGGTCGTGCTCCTCGAGGGCGTAGGCGGTGACCAGCAGGAGGTCCTCGAAGTCGAGGACGCCGTCGCGCTGCTTGGCCGACTCGTAGCCGGCGTACACCTGCGCGACCACGGAGGGCTCGAACGGCGGCTCGCGGCCGGCGGCCTGCGCGCGGGCCGGGTAGTCGTCGGGCGTGGCCAGCGTGGTCTTGGCCCACTCGATCTCGCTGGCGAGGTCCCGCAGGCTGGTGCGGTCGGTGGACAGCCGGGAGCGGGAGGCCGCGGAGGCGACCAGCCGCAGCTTGTTCTCGACCAGCCCGGGCATCGGACCGCCGAGCACCCGCGGCGCGAAGTAGCGCAGCTGGCGCATCGCGGCGGCGTGGAAGGTGCGCGCCTGCACCCCGCCCACACCGAGGCCGGCCAGGCGGCCCCGCAGCTCGCCGGCCGCCCGTGCGGTGAACGTCACTGCCAGGACCTGCTCGGGCACGAACGCGCCGGTGTGGACGCCGTAGGCGATGCGGTGGGTGATGGTGCGCGTCTTGCCGGTGCCGGCACCGGCGAGGATGCAGACCGGCCCGGTCACTGCCTGCGCGGCCGCGCGCTGCTCGTCGTCCAGCTGCGCGAGCACCGCCTCGGCCCCCTGGACGACGGCGGGCGCCCCGGCGGGCTGCGACATCCGGACTCCTCCCCTCGACCGCCTGTCCCGGCGGCCGGCCCCCATCCTCCCAGTCGTCGCCGACGGTCCGGGGAAGCATCCCCAGGGGCGTGGTGTTGGGGACTTCGGTGGCGCGGACACCCCGCTCCACGGACCCGATCGACCAGGAGGACCCCCTCGATGAGCGCAGCCACCGCCGCCGTGACCATGTACACCACCCCGTGGTGCGGCTACTGCGTGCGGCTGAAGAAGATGATGCAGATCGAGGGGATCGACTACGCCGAGGTCGACATCGAGCGCGACCCGGCCGCCGCCGAGATCGTCATGAACGCCAACGGCGGCAACCGCACCGTCCCGACGCTCGTCTTCGCCGACGGCACCGCCCTGACCAACCCGAGCATCGGCCAGGTCAAGGCGCAGCTGGCGGAGGCCGCCAGCGCCTGACGGCGAGTGGTCCCCCCGCGCCGTTGCACCAGCGGGCATGATCGTCGTCCTGAGGGTCGCGACCGCGACCCCTGGACACCCCGGCCGGCCGGCCGGGCCCACGCCCCGCGGGAGGACGCCGTCGTGAGTTTCCGCGTCGAGCACGCCGCCGCCGAGGCCGCCTGCCCGGACGACGCGCTCCCGGTGGAGGGGCCGGCGGTGATGGTGGTCCGCACCGGCCGCGGCTGGTCGGTGCTCTCCCCCGGGCGCGCCGAGGACGTCGCCGACCTCGTCGAGGGCATGTCGCTGGCCGACCTGGTGGCCGAGGAGCTGGGCGCGCTCGTGGAGCCCGACCGCACCGCCCGCCGGGCCGCCCGTGGCGCCAAGGCCGACGTCGACGCCGACGCCGATCCCCGTGACGCCCGCCTCGCCGCGCTGGAGCGGACCGTGTCCCAGCTCGAGCACGCCCTGGCCGCGCGGGTGTCCACGGAGCGGGCGATCGGCGTGCTGGCCGAGCGGAACGGCACGACGCCGCGGCACGCCTTCGAGCTGCTGCGCGGCGACGCCCGCGCCCAGGGCCGGCCGGTCGCCGAGCTCGCCCGCGAGGTCCTCGACGCGCTGGAGAGAGGCGTCGACCCCGGCACCCCCGCGGACGGCGGCCCGGTGCCGGCGGAGGGCCGGTCCTGACCCGTCCGGAACCGCTGACCCCCGCGGCGCTGGGCGACCGGCTGGCCGCGCTGCTCGCCGACCTCGCCCCCGAGCCGGGCGCCGCGGCGCTGCGGGTCGCCGTGGACGGGCCTGACGTCGCGGCACCGACGGAGCTCGCCCACGCCGTGGCCGACCGGCTGCCTGCCCTGGGCCGCCCCGCCGTCGTCGTCCCCGCTGGCGGGTTCCTGCGGCCGGCCTCGCTGCGGCTGGAGCACGGCCGGACCGACCCGGACGCCCGGTACAGCGACTGGCTCGACGCGGGCGCCCTCACCCGGGAGGTGCTGGGCCCGGTCGGCCCCGGCGGTGCCGGCAGCTACCTGCCCGTGCTGTGGGACGTCGCCCGCGACCGCGCCGCCCGCGCCCGGCCGCAGCCGATGCCGGCCGGTGGCGTGCTGCTCGTCCCCGGGTCGCTGCTGCAGGGGCTCGGGCTGGCCTTCGACGTCGTCGTCCACCTGCGGGTCGCCCCGGCCGCCCGGCGGCGGCGCACCCCGGCCGAGCAGGCCTGGGAGCTGCCGGCCTTCGACCGCTACGACGCCGAGGTGGACCCGGTCTCCCTGGCCGACGCCGTCGTGCTGGCCGACTCCCCCGACCACCCCGCCCTCGTCCTGCAAGGACGTCTCGCGTGAACGGACCCGGCCGGGGGCCCTCTCTCAGCCGAGTTCCCCCGCGACCCAGCGGTCGATGATGTGCCGGGCGATGGAGACCGCCGGCGGCAGGACCTGCGGACCGTTCCCCGACCGCAGCTCCTCCCGCGTGAACCAGCGGGCCTCCTCGATCTCGGTGGGGTCCAGCCGGAGCGTGGGGTCGCCGTCGACCCGGGCGGTGAAGCCGAGCATCAGCGACTGCGGGAACGGCCACGGCTGGCTGCTCACGTAGCGGATGTCGGTCACCGCGACGCCGACCTCCTCGGCGACCTCGCGGGCCACGGCCCCCTCCGCGGACTCCCCCGGCTCGACGAACCCGGCGAGGATGGAGAACCGGCCCGGCGGCCAGACCGCCTGCCGGCCGAGGACGCACCGGTCGCCGCCGTCGTGGACGAGCATGATCACCGCGGGGTCGGTGCGCGGGAACAGCTCGGCACCGGTCTGCGGGTCGCGCCGGACCCAGCCGGCCCGTTCCACCGTGGTCTCGGCCCCGGACAGCGGGCTGAAGCGGTGCCGCTCGTGCCACTCCAGGATGCCGATGGCCTGGGCCAGCAGGCCGGCGTCGAGGTCCCCGAGGTCGGCGCCGACCTCGCGCAGCCCGGCCCACGTGTCGACGGGGCGGCCGTCGACGGTCAGCCGCCGGTCCGCCCGCACCGCGGCGTAGGGCACGCCGTCGGCCTCCCCGAGGTAGACCGCCCCGGCGGGCAGCTCGGGTCGCTCGTCCCAGAGGAGCCGGGGGCCGCCCTCCGCCTCCTGCACGGGCACCGCCCGGCGCTCGTCGACGACGAGCACCCGGACCGGACGCCCGCCGGTCGGGTCGGGCAACGACCGCGCCAGGTGGCTGCGGTCGTGCGCCGAGCGGGAGAGCACCGGCATCGCACCGGCGGGAGACGGCCCGCTCTCGGGCCAGGCGACGGCGGCGCGGTCGGCGGGCAGGTCGCCGGCGGGCCGCTCGTCGGGCGCCGGGTTGTCGGCCGGTGTGCTGCCGCCGGCGGGGACGCTCACGGGGTCTCCTCGCTGCCGCTGGTGGGTCGGAGGGACCGTGTGGCTCCGGTCATGCGCTCGGCTCCGGGGTCGCCGCGGCACTGGCCGTGACGTCGACGGGGCCGAGGGTCCGCAGCGGGCCGGCCACCCGTTCGGCGTCGCCGACCACGACCGCGGTCAGAGCTGCCGGCTGCAGGTACCGCTGGGCGGCGGCCCGGACCTCGTCCACGGTGACCTCCGCGAGGGCACGCTGGTGGTCGGCCAGCCAGTTCGGCGGCAGGCCGGCGCCGACCAGCGAGGAGAGCGTGCTGGCCAGCCCGGCGTGGGTCGCGGTGGACAGCGCCATGCTGCCCAGCACGTACCGCCGGGCGCTGTCGAGCTCGTCGGCACCGACCGGGGTCAGCGCGATCCGGCCCAGCTCGTAGTGGATCTCCAGCAGCGCCGGGCCGGTGACCTCCGTGGCGACGTCGACCTCCACCAGGACCGAGGACGCGCCGGCCAGGTGGTCGACCGAGCTGCGCGGGCTGTAGCTGTACCCCCGCCGCTCGCGGATGTTCTCGACCAGCCGGGAGGAGAAGTAGCCGCCGAGGACCATGTTGGCCAGCCGGATGGCGGCGAGGTCCGGGTCGGTGCGGCTCGGCGCGGGGCCGCCCAGGCGGATGTTGGACTGCACCGCGCCGGGCCGGTCGACCACCTCGAGGTGACCGACCGCCAGCTGGGGTGCGGGCGGCGCGGTGACCGCCGTCCCCTCGCCGCTCCAGCCGGCCAGCGCCGTGCCCGCGGCGTCGACCGCCGCGGCGGGGTCCAGGTCGCCGACCAGGACCAGCGTGCTGCCGGCCGGCAGCACGCGTTCGCGGTGCAGCTTGCGCAGGGCGGGGCCGCGCACCGCCGAGACCAGCTCCGGGGGCGGCAGCTGCTCGGCGTAGGGGTGGGTGCCGTAGCGGCGGGCGGCCAGCGCGGTCCGGGCGATCACGCCGGGCTGCGAGCGGGCGATGGAGATGCGCTCGGCGACGCGACCGCGCTCGGCCTCGACCAGGTCGGCCGGGTAGGTGGCGCTGGTCAGGACCTCGGCGAGCACGTCCAGGACCGGGGCCAGGCCCTCGGACAGCAGGGTCGTCGAGAACAGCAACCGGTCGGGGTCGGTGGAGACCAGCAGCTCACCCCCGTGCGCCTGCATCAGCTGGGCGATGCCGGTGGCGTCGTGCCGGGTGGTGCCGAGCAGGACGGCGCCGGCGAGGACCGACGTCCGGGCGGCGTGCGTCGCCGCGGTCCGGGCCGTCGCGGCGGCGAACGGGACCCGCAGCCGCAGTTCGACCAGCGGGACGCCGGGGCGCGGGACGACGACCAGCCGCAGGCCGTTGGGCAGGGTCGTCTCGGTGACCGCCAGCTCCGGCTGGGGGCGGGGCTCACCCAGCGGCGGGACGAGGCCCAGGTCGGGCGCACCGGTCATCGTCGTCCTCCCGTCGCGCGCAGCTCGAGGATCGCGGCGGTGTCGGGGTCCAGCCCGGCGGCCGCGACCTGCAGCTGCTCCGGGGTGACCGCCGACAACCGGGCGGCGAGCTCCCCGGCCAGCTCGGCCCGGCCGTGGATGAGCTCGGCGGAGGCGAAGGCCAGCGTGCGGCCCAGCACCGAGTCCGCCTGGCGCAGCAGCTGCGCCTCCGCCCGGGCCTGCACCCGGGCCAGCTCGTCGCCGCCGACGCCGTCGGTGGCGATCCGCCCGATCTCCTCGTGCACCGCGGCGAGCACCTTCTCCACGGTGACCGACGCCGGGTGGTGCACCTGGGTGGTGAGCAAGGTGGCGTCGCGGACGTCGAAGGGGTCGCCGAACAGGCCCACGTAGCTGTTCTGCGCCACGGCCAGCTGGTCGTCGTGCACCAGCCGGCGCTCCAGGCGCGAGGCATCGCTCTCGCTGAGCAGCTCGGCCAGCAGCACCGTGCCCAGGAACGTGTCGAGGTCGCCGACGGGGTCGGGGACCCGCCAGCCGATCGCCACCGCCGGCGTGGGCGCCAGGCGGTCCTCGACGACGCCGGAGCGGACGGTCGTCGGCGACGGCTCGCCGGTGTACGGCGTCGCGGGGACCTCGCGGGCCTCGATGGGGCCGAACCACCGCCGGACCAGGCGCTCGGTCTCCTCGACGTCGAGGTCCCCGCCCAGGCACAGGACGGCGTTGCCCGGCGCGTAGTAGCGGTGGAAGAAGTCGGTCGCGTCGTCGACGGTCGAGGACTCCAGGTCGACGAAGGAGCCGTAGCCGTCGTGGGTGTTGGCGAAGCTCTCGAAGGCGATCCCCGGCAGCTGCAGCCAGGGGAAGGCGCCGTAGGGCCGGTTGAGCACGTTGACCCGGATCTCCTCCTTCACCACGTCGATCTGGTTGCGGAGGTTCTCCTCGGTGATGGCCGGCGCCGCCATGCGGTCGGCCTCGAGGAACAACGCGCGCTCCAGCGCCTCGGCCGGCAGCGCTTGGTAGTAGTTGGTGTAGTCCTGGTGGGTCGAGCCGTTGAAGGACCCTCCGGCGGCCTGGACGAGGCGGGCGTGCTCCATCTTCGGCACGTTGGCCGAACCCTGGAACATCAGGTGCTCGAAGAGGTGGGCGAATCCGGTGCGGCCCTGGGGCTCGTTGCGCATCCCGACGTCGTAGAAGACGGTCACGGCGACGACCGGCACGCTGCGGTCGGGCGCGAGCACGACCCGCAGCCCGTTCTCCAGTCGGAAGCGCTCCACCGGGTGCCGGAGGGTGAGGTCGGCCCCAGCTGCTGTCACGTGCCGACACTAACCGGGTCCGGGGACGGACCGCCCGTGCGGTTCCGCCTCGGCACCCGGGCGGAGGAGGGGCCGCGATCGGGTGAGCGCCCGTCCGGGAGCCCACAGCCGGGCCCGGCGCGGTGCGGCCGGGCCCGGCGGTGGGGCGGCGCGGGTCAGTCGTCGGACCCGTGCCCCCCACCGGACCGGCCGCGCGAGTCGTCACCGGGACCGTCGTCGGACCCGTGACCCCCACCGATCCGGCCGGTGGAGTCGTCGTACGCGGGCACCCGGGTCGGAGCGGTCGGGGCGGGCGTGGCCGCGGAGTCGTCCCGGCCGCGCCTGCGTCCGGAGTCGTCCCGGCCGCGCCCGCGGCCGGAGTCGTCGGCCCGCGGGCCCTCGACGAAGAACTGCGGCGTCCCGTCGGCACAGGCGACGTGCACCTCCAGCTCCTGGGTGGCGTTCTCGAACTCGACCTGGCCGGGGTCCTGGGAGTCGTCCAGCCACCACCCGGCGGCCGGCGTGCCGCTGAGGGCGACGCCGCCGCCGTCACAGGTGGCCGAGACGACGCCGGCGACGGTCACCTGCTCGCCGGCCGACGGGTCCGCGGGCGCGGACGCCGGGGCGCCGGCGGACGAGGAGGACGACGGGGAGGCGGTGGCCGACGCGGGCTGTGGGGCGGGCGAGGCGTCGGCCCCGCCGACCGAGGCGGCGAGGACGCCGAGGCCGACGGCTGCGGCTGCCGAGGCGGTCCAGAGGGCGCGGGAGGCGCGGGTTCGTGTCATGGACCGACCCTGTCGCCGGCGTGGTCAAGGTCACGCTAAGCCGGGACCAAGGATCCCCCGGGCCTCAGAGCACCTCGACGGCGTCGACGAGCCGGTCGATGACGCCGTACAGCTCGGCGTGGGTGTTGGGGATGGAGACGTAGAGCAGCGCCGGCGCCGGGCGGCCGACGTCGACGAGCAGCAGCGCGGCCCGCTCGCCGGTCGCGTCGTAGCCCGCGACGTCCCAGGTCAGGTCGAACTCGACGAGGTGCGCCTGCGCGCCGTCGACGGTGCGGGCCTCGTCGCGCAGGACGCGCCGCTCGTTGGGCGCCGGGTAGTAGTTGGCCCGCACGCTGTCGGCGACCTGGGTGACGGTGCCCTGCAGGCCCTCCGGGCCGGCGTAGCCGAACCCCGGGGCCAGCGGTCCGGAGGTGCACTGCGCGATGAAGGTACCGCCGCCGGGGGTGAGGTCCTGGGTGGTGAAGAACTGCCCGGCGACCGAGGTGGTCTCGACGACGATCCCGAGGTCGTACTCGTACCAGCCGTCCCCGAGGAACGGGTAGGAGATGCCCGCCGCCTCGTCGATGATCCGGACGGTGCCGGGCGGGAACGTGGGCGCGGCCGCGACCGGCGGGCCGGCGGCGCTCCCCTCGTCGGTGACGACGCCACCGGCGGGCCGGCCCACGAGGAACCCGATCAGGACGACGAGCACCACACCCAGCACCGACAGCCCGACGACCCACCCCGTGCGCCGTCCCCCGGTCGCCGGCGACGGCGGGAGCTCCTCCGGCGGGACGGCGGACGGCGGGACGGACGGCGCTGCGGGCTGCGCCGGTGCGGCCAGCACCCGCACACCGGGGCCGGCCGGCGTGGTGACGTCCGACCAGCTGACCCCGTTCCACCAGCGCACCATCCCGGGGGCGCCGTCGGGGTCGGGGTACCAGCCCGGGGGCGCGCTCCCCTGCCCTGTTGCCGTCACGGCGCCAGCCTAGGACCGCCGTCCGGCCGCACCGGTCACCGACGGGCGCCCGTCCGCACGATCAGCGGGCCGGGAACGGCACGGCCGCCAGCTCGCGCCACAGGTGGGCCGCGGCCTCCGCGCCGCGGTACAGCATCGGCAGCAGCACCCGCTCGTTCGGCGAGTGGATGCGGTCGGTGGGCAGGCCCGCACCGAGGAACAGCAGCGGCGCGCCGAGGACGTCGACCAGGTCGGCCTCGGGGCCGCTGCCGCCCTCGCGGGTGAACAGCACGTCGGCGGCGTCGCGGTCGAACGCCTGCCCGATGGCGGCGAGCAGTGCGGCCATGGCCGGGGAGTCCAGGTCGCTGGCGCACGGGGAGACGCCCCCGGGCGGCGTGTGCACCTCGGCCTCGACGCCCTCGGGCAGGCGCTCCTCGACCCAGGCACGCAGGAGCGGGCCGACGTCCTCCGGGCGCTGGTCGGCGACCAGCCGGAAGGTCAGCTTGGCGTGCGCCTCGGCCGGGATGATCGTCTTGTGGCCGGGGCCGGTGTAGCCGCCCCACATGCCGTTGACCTCGGCCGTGGGGCGAGCGCCGATCCGCTCGAGCGTGCTGAAACCGGCTTCGCCGCTGGCCGTGCGGGACGCCGCGGGCCCGGCCAGCCAGGCCGCCTCGTCGAACGGCACACGGGCCATGAGCTCCCGCTCCCGGTCGGTGAGCGGCCGCACCTTCTCGTAGAACCCGGGCAGCGTCACCCGGCCCTGCTCGTCGTGCAGGGCGGCGAGCAGGGTGGCCATGGCGTGCAGCGGGTTGGGGACGCCGCCGCCGAAGGACCCCGAGTGCAGGTCGACGGCCGGCCCGCGGAGGGTGATCTCGGCGTCGGCCAGCCCGCGCATCGCGACCACGGCGCTGGGCACGTCCGGGGCGGCCATCCCGGTGTCGCTGACCACGACGACGTCGCAGCGCAGCCGGTCGGCGCGCTCCCGGAGCAGGTCGGCGAAGTGCGGGGAGCCGGACTCCTCCTCGCCCTCCACGAGCAGCTTGACGGTGACCGCGGGGGTGTCGCGTCCGGTGGCGGCCAGGTGGGCGCGCATGCCGAGCAGGTGGAAGGCGACGTTGCCCTTGTCGTCGATGGCGCCGCGGGCGTGCAGCTCGGGGCCGTCGGGGCCCTCCACGCGGGTCGGCTCGAACGGCGGGTGCTCCCACAGCTCGACGGGGTCGACCGGCTGGACGTCGTGGTGGCCGTAGACCAGCGCCACCGGTGCGCCCGGGTCGGCCGAGGGCCACTCCGCGTACACGGCCGGCGCCCCGGGCGTCGGCCACACCTCGACGGTCGGGAATCCGGTGCGCCGCAGCGCCTCGGCCAGCCACTCGGCGCTGGCCGCGACGTCGCCGGCGTGCACCGGGTCCGCGGAGATCGAGGGGATGCGCAGCCAGGCGTCGAGATCGGCGTGCAGGTCGTCGAGGTGCGCGGTGACGAAGTCGCGTTCGGGGCTGCTCACGGCCCCGACGCTAGCGCCGGGCGCGGCGGCGCCCGTGCATGCCCTAGCGTCGCGGCATGCCGGGACAGCTGCTGCGGGTGGACGTCGGCGACCTCACCTTCGACGTCCGGGCCGACGGTCCGGACGACGGCCGGCCGGTGCTGCTGCTGCACGGCTTCCCGGAGACGTCGGCGTCGTGGGCGGCGGTCACGCCGCGGCTGACCGAGGCGGGGCTGCGCACGTACGCCGTCGACCAGCTCGGGTACTCCCCCGGTGCCCGCCCGGCCGAGGTCGGCGCGTACGCGCTGCCGAACCTGGCCCAGGTCACCGCCGACCTCATGACCGCGATGGACGTGCCGCGTGCCGACGTCGTGGGCCACGACTGGGGCGCGGGCGTGGGGTGGGCGCTGGCCGCGTGGCACCCCGACCGGGTGCGCACGTTGACCGCGGTGTCGGTGCCGCACCCCTCGGCGTTCACGGCGGCCTGGCGGTCGGACCCCGAGCAGCAGGAGCGCTCGGCCTACATCCGGCTGTTCTGGCAGGAGGGCAGGGCCGAGGAGGTGCTGCTGGCCGACGACGCCCGGCGGCTGCGGCGGATGTTCGGCGACGCCGTCCCCGCGGCGGCGGTCGACGAGTACGTCGCGGTTCTCTCCGCGCCCGGCGCCCTGACCGCCGCCCTCAACTGGTACCGGGCGATGAGCTCGAGCACCCCGGTCGAGCCGGTGGAGGTCCCGACGACCTTCGTGTGGAGCGACGGCGACGTGGCGATCGGCCGGCCCGCCGCCGACGGTTGCGCGGACTGCGTGCGCGGCGACTTCCGCTTCGTCGAGCTCAGCGGGGTCAGCCACTGGATCCCCGAGCAGGCCCCGGACGCGCTCGCCGCCGCGATCATCGACCGGGTCGCGTCGAGCTGACCCCGGGTCAGAGCGCCCGGTAGTACCGCACCAGGGGCAGCGCCGTGAAACCGGCCTGCTCGTAGACCGCCCGGGCCGGTGCGTGGCCGGGGTCCCCGCCGGTGGCGACGACGGCCACCCGCATCCCCTCCTGCCGCATCCGCTCGAGGGCGACGGCCATCAGCTCGGCGGCGATCCCCCGACGCTGGTGGCCGGGGTCGACCGCGATCATCTCGACCTCGCCGCTGCAGGGCTCGTCGTAGGACTCGTCGTGCAGGACGAGCGCCACGAACCCGACCGGCCGGCCGTCGTCGGCCACCCACACCGTGCGCTCCGGGTCGCGGCACACCGCCTCGACCGCGGCCGCCTGGTACGCCCGCCAGTCCGGGTACAGGTGCCGGTAGACGGCCGTCCCGAGCACGGCCTCGAACGAGGCGAAGACCGAGGCCCAGGCGCGCAGCGAGAGGGCGACGACCTCCTCGACGTCCGCGTCGGTGAGCGGGCGGATGACGACGGGCACAGGGTCAGGCTGCCGCTGCGGTCAACCGGTTTCCGGCCCTCACCGGGCGGTGCCCGAGACCAGGGCGAGCAGCCCGGCCTCGTCGAGCAGGTCGACCGGGCGCACCGTGACCCCGGCCGCGACGTGGTGGAAGCCCGCGCTGACCCGCTCCACCGGGACGCCGGTCAGCCGGGACCAGCCGAGCCGGTAGGCCGCCAGCTGCACACCGGCCGCGGCCAGCTCGCCGCCGGTCGGGGCCGGCCCGGTCTTCCAGTCGATCACCTCGTAGCCGCCCGCGCCGTCGGCGAAGACCGCGTCGATCCGACCCCGCAGGGTCAGCGGCCCCAGCGGCGTCTCGAACGGCACCTCGACCTCGACCGGCTGGCGGTCGGCCCACTCGCTGGCGAGGAAGGCCTCCTGCAGCTCGGCCAGGGCGCTGTCGGGGACGGCGAACTCGTCGCCGGAGCCGGGCAGCTCGTCCAGGTCGAGCAGCCTCGCGGCGCCGAAGCGCTCCTCCAGCCAGGCGTGGAAGGCGGTGCCGCGGCGGGCCAGCGGCGCGGGCGCGGCCGGCATCGGCCGGCGCAGCCGGCGGGCCAGCTCGCCCGGGTCGCGGCGCAGGGTGACCAGGGCCGAGACCGACAGGTGGGACGGGAGCGGGACGTCGACGGTGGGCCGGGCCGCGGACCTGCGCTCGCGCAGCAGCAGGTCGGCGTCGCGCACCCACTGGTCGACGACCGGATCGGCCTCCCCCACCCGCAGGTCCGGATCCAGCGGGTGCGCGGCGGACCCGGTGACCAGCTCCGCGGCGGCGGTGAGCGCGCGCCGGCGTCCGGGCGAGAGCGGGTCGGCCGGCCAGATCCCCACCGGCCAGTCCGCGAGCGCCGGGTTCTCCGCGCCGTCCTCCGGGGCCGGCGCCCAGCTCACGACGGTGCCGGCACCGGTCCCGCAGGCCTCGCGCACGGCGTGCAGCAGGGACGACGGGCCGCACGGGTTCACCCCGTCGCGCCACCAGCTGCCCGAGCACAGCAGCAGGTGCCGGGCGCGGGTGACCGCGACGTAGCCCAGCCGGATCTCCTCCCCGGTGCCGAAGGCCTTCCAGTCCTCGACGTACTGCTCGAGGGCCTCCTTGACCACCGCCTGGTCGCCGGAGCCGGGCACGGGCAGCCGCAGCCGGGGCAGCTCCTCCCGGTCGACGGTGCGCAGGTCGACCGGGACCGCGCCGGGGTCCTTGATCCACGAGTCGCTGGCGCCGGGCTTGGCCGGGAACTGGTCGACGGTCATGCCGGGCACGGCGACGACGTCCCACTCCAGGCCCTTGGCCGAGTGCCCGGTGAGCAGCTGCACCGCCTCGGGGTTGACCGCCACCTCGCCCGGTTCCAGGCCGCGCTCGCGCTCCTCGGCGTCGCGCAGGTAGCCGAGGAAGGCCGGCAGCGACGGCAGCTCCGCGAGCTCGGTGAACTGCGCCGCCACGCCGTGGAGGGCGTCGAGGTGCGCGCGGGCGCCGGCCGGGCTGACCTCCGGCGCGCTGGCCAGCTCGGTCTCCAGGCCGAGCGTGCGGGCCACCTCGTCGACCAGGTCGGGCAGCGACTCGCCGAGCCGGGAGCGCAGCCAGGCCAGCTCGGCGCCCAGCCGGCGCAGCCGGCGGTAGCCCTCGGCCGAGTACTCCTCGGCGTCGCCGAGGTCGTCGAGCGCCTCCACGATGCTGCCGCGTTCCTGCGGCGGCTCGGCCGCGCCCTCACCCTCACGGGCCGGGCGGCGGGAGTGCACCAGCGCACGGGCGCGGGCCTCCAGGACGGCGAGGTCGCGGGGGCCGATGCGCCACCGGGCGCCGGCGAGCAGCCGGCCGAGGGCGTCGCCGGCGGTCGGGTCGACGAGCACGGTGAGGGTGGCGACGACGTCGGAGACCTCGGGGACCTCCAGCAGGCCGCCGAGGCCGACGACCTCCACCGGCAGGCCCCGCTCGCGCAGCGCGGCGGCGATGCCCGGCAGCTGCTTGCGCGTGCGGGCCAGGACGGCGACGGTCGGCGGCCGGCCGTCGGGGCGGCGGGCGACGACCGGGTCCGTGCCGTGCCAGCAGGCGGCCAGCCGGTCGGCCAGCGCGGCGGTCTCGTCGGCCACGGTCTCGTACAGGCCGACGGTGACCGCCCCGCGGCCCGCGGTGGGGGCGGGCGCCAGGTCCGGCAGCGGGACGTCGGGTGGCGGCAGCAGGCCTGCGACGGCGTTGGCGACGGCGAGCACCGCCTCGTCGTTGCGCCAGCTGGTCGCCAGCGTCAGCCGCTCGGCACGCCGACCGCGGACGCCGGGGAAGGTGCGGGCGAACCGCTCGATGGTGCCGGCCGACGCGCCGCGCCAGCCGTAGATGGACTGCCGCGGGTCGCCGACGGCCAGCACCGGGTGGCCGGTGTCCCGGCCGAACAGCGCCTCCAGCATCCGCAGCTGCCCGACGCTGGTGTCCTGGTACTCGTCGAGCAGCACCACCCGCCACCGCGCCCGCTCCCGCCGTCCGACCTCGGGCGCGGCGACCGCGATCCGCGCGGCGTGGGCCACCTGGTCGGCGTAGTCGATCGAGCCCATCGCCCGCTTGCGCGCCTCGAACGCCTCGACCAGCGGCAGCAGCGCGACCCGGGCCCGCTGCCGGTCGAGCACGTCGGTGACGTCCTTGTAGGGACCCTTCTTCCGCGGGGCGTCGGGGTAGCCGGCGACCTGCGCCTCGAGTCGGGCGGTCCAGGCGCGCAGCGCGGCGGGGGTGACGTCGTGCTCGCCCATCTCGGCGGCGAGGGCGAGGACGTCCTCGACGGTGGTGAGCAGCGACAGCGGGACGTCGTCCATGTCGCCGGTGTAGGCGGACACGACCTGGGCGGCCTGGCCCCAGCACATGGCCGGCCCGAGCACGCCGGCGCCGGGCTCGACGCCGATCCGCAGGCCGTGCTCGGCGACCAGCGCCGCGGCGTACCCGTGGTAGGTGGAGACCGTGGGCTGGGCGATCTCCAGCCGTTCCCGCAGCTCCGGCTCGGTCTCCGGGTGCCGGGCCAGGGCGCCCAGCCGCAGCCGGATCCGCTCGTTCAGCTCGCTGGCCGCCTTGCGGGTGAAGGTCAGCCCGAGCACCGCCTCGGGTTCCACGACGCGGTTGGCCACCAGCCAGGAGACGCGCGCGGCCATGGTCTCGGTCTTGCCGGAACCGGCGCCGGCGACGACGACCAGCGGCCGGTCGGCCGGGGCGGCGACCACCCGGGCCTGCTCCTCCGACGGGGCGTAGGACAGCCCGCAGCGGGCGGCGACCTCGGCCGGGGAGAGCACCCGCCGGGGCGCGGCCGCGACGTCGGGTTCCAGGCTGAACAGGTCGTCGAGGCTGAGTTGCGCGTCCGTCACGCGGTCACCTGCCGGCCGCGCTCGTGCATCGGGCACGTGCGGCGTGCCGGGCAGCGCTGGCAGTGGGTGCCGGTGCGCACCTCGAAGGCACCCGCGCCCATGCCCTCCCCCACCGCGGCGATCAGCTCGCCGGCCGGGGTCTGCGCCAGGGGGACGTCGGCCGGCAGCGGCTCCTGGTGCTGCTCCTTGGCCTTGGCGCCGGTGCCGACCTGCAGCAGCGCCGCCCCGCCGGGGACGGTGCCGTGGTCGGCGAACGCGCCGGAGGCGACGGCGACCTGGTAGGCGGCCAGCTGGCCGTGCTCCTCGACGTTCCTCGCCGCGGTCTTCCCCGTCTTGAGGTCGACGACGACCAGCCGGCCCTCGGCGTCGCGCTCCAGCCGGTCGACCTGACCGCGCAGGCGGGCGCGGCCGACCACGACGTCGAAGTCCTCCTCGGCGGCGACGAGCTCGCGGCGGTTGGCCGCGTGCCAGCGGAGGAACCGCTCGAGCATCTGCTGCGCGGTGGCGCGCTGGCGCTGGTCGGACCAGCCCGGCCCGAGGTCGAGCTGGTCGAGCTCGACGGCGAGCGCGCCGGGCGCCTCGGCCGGGGGCAGCCCCTCGGCGACGCGCTGCGCGACGGCGTGCACCGCCGAGCCGACGGTGCGGGTGGCGTCGGGTGAGGCCTCCGCGCCGACCGCACCCAGCACCCAGCGCAGCGGGCAGCGCTGGAAGGTCTCGATGGCCGAGGGCCGCACCCGCACCGGGTCCTCCGGCGGCACCAGCGGCGCGTCGTCGGACAGCGGGGCCAGACCCCACCAGTGCGCCGGCGCCGCTCCCGGCACGCCCTCCTCGGCCAGCCGGCGCAGGACCGCCGCGGCGGCCGACCGCCGGCCCGGCGGGGTGTGCGGGTCGGCGACCGCGCGGCGCAGCTCGGCGACGAGTGCGGGCAGGGTGAGCGAGCGGGGCAGGTCGGTCAGTGGCCGGCCGCCCTCCGGCGGCGCCTCGACCAGGTCGAGGAACCGCGACGCCGTGGCGCCCGCGTCGGCGCCGTCGACAGCGCCCTGCACCGCCGTCACCACCAGGCGCCGGCGGGCCCGGGTGCAGGCGACGTAGAACAGCCGCCGTTCCTCGGCCAGGGTGAGGGTGCGCCGGTCGACGGCGGCCGCGTCGATGCCGGCCGCCCGCTCGACGAGGACCTCCGTGCCGAGCAGCGAGCCGCGCTCGCGCAGGTCCGGCCACACGCCCTCCTGCACGCCGGCCACGCAGACCACGTCCCACTCCAGACCCTTGGAGGCGTGGGCGGTGAGCAGCCGGACGGTCTCGTCGGTGGCCGCCCGGGCCGCGCCGGTGTCACCGGGCAGCTCCTGGGCCGCGAGGTGGTCGACGAAGGCCCGGACGTCGGCCGACGGCAGCCGGTCCACGAAGCTCCCGGCGGCGTCGAACAGGGCGACGACGGCGTCGAGGTCGCGGTCGGCGACCGCTCCGGCCGCACCGCCCGCGGCGCTGGCCCGCGCCCACCGCCCGGCCAGCCCGCTGCGCTGCCACATCGCCCACAGCACGTCCTCGGCCGAGCCGTCGGCGGCCAGCGCGACCCGGCCGGCGGCCAGGACGGCGGCGACCCGAGAGGCCGGCCGGGCGACGTGCTCGGGCAGCGTCTCGAGCAGCAGCTCGTCGAGGACGGCGGTCGCGAGAGGGGCGCCCCGCTCGGCGGCGTCGATGCCCTGCCGGGCCAGGGCGATGCGGACCGCCCGGCGCAGCCGACGCAGGTCGAGGACCGTGGCACCGCCCAGCGGGGAGGACAGCAGCGCCTCGGCGGCCGGCTCGTCGAGCCCGGCCGGCGCCCCGTCGTCCCCCGGCAGCAGCGCCTCGAGCGCGGAGAGGAACGGGGCGACCGCCGGCTGGGCGGCCAGCGGCAGCTCGTCGGCGGAGACGGCCGACGGGACCCCCGCGGAGGTCAGCGCCCGGCGCAGCGGCCCCAGCGCGGTCGCCGTCCGGACGACGACCGCCATCTGCGACCACGGCACCCCGTCGAGCAGGTGCGCCCGGCGCAGCACGTCGGCGACGTAGGCGGCCTCCACGGCGGCCGAGCCGAAGACGTGCACCTCCCCGGTGCCGTCGTCGGTGTCCTCGACCGGCTGGAGGCGGCGGTGCTCCCAGGGGCCGGGCAGGCCCTCGGCGACGCGGCGGCTGATCCGCAGCAGCTCGGCGCCCGACCGGCGGCACACCCCGAGGGACAGCCGGTCGGCGCGGCGGCCGTCGGCGTGCCGGAAGCGGTCGGGGAACTCGACGATGCCCCGCGGCTCGGCGCCGCGGAAGGCGTAGATCGCCTGGTCGGGGTCGCCGACGGCCACGAGGTCCCCACCGCCGCCGGCGAGCAGCTCCAGCAGCTCCACCTGGGCGGGGTCGGTGTCCTGGTACTCGTCGACGAACAGCCAGCGGGCCCGCTCCCGCTCCTGCCGCAGCAGCTCGGGGTCCGAGGCGAGCTCGGCGATCGCCTCCCGGACCAGCTCGGCGGGGTCGTACCCGGAGGCGTCACCGCGGCCGGCGGTGGCGAAGGCCGTGACCGCCTCGTACTGGGCCTGGAACGCCGCGGCGTGCACCCACGCGTCGTGGCCGAGCTCGCGCCCCCAGGCGGCGAGCCGGTCGGGCCCCACCCCCCGCTCGGTGGCGCGCAGCAGCAGCTCGCGCAGCTCGGTGCGGAAGCCGGCCGTCGACAGCGCCGGCCCCAGCGACTCCGGCCAGCGGACCGCCCCCTCCTCCTCGACGTCGCCGCGCAGCAGCTGCGCGACGACGGCGTCCTGCTCGGCGGCGGTGAGCAGGCGGGGCGGGAGGTCACCGCGGAGCAGCGCCGCCCGGCGCAGGACCCCGTAGGCGTAGGAGTGGAAGGTGCGGGCCAGCGGCTCCCGGATGGTGCGCGCCACCCGGGTGGTGATGCGGGTGCGCAGCTCGGCGGCGGCCTTGCGGCTGAAGGTCAGGACGAGGACCTGCTCGGGGTCTATCCCGCGGTCGATCCGGGCCGCGACGGCCTCGACGATCGTGGTGGTCTTGCCGGTGCCGGGACCGGCGAGCACCAGCAGCGGCCCGCCGGGGTGGTCGACCACCGCCTGCTGCGTGGGGTCCAGCCGGGGCCGGGCCACCGGGACCGGGTCCCCCTGCACGAGCCGGTAGACCGGCGCCCCGTCCGCCCCCCGCACTGCCGCCACCTCTCGATGACACCACGGCCGTCCGACACGTCCGTCACGGGTGGGGCGCGTGGGGTGTGCCTCAGGGCCAGCCGACGGCGCGGAGGTCGACCCGGCCGTCCCGCACGGGCACGCCCTCGGTGGCCAGCAGCTCCAGCTGGCGCACGCGCACGGGCTCGGCGGCCGTGCCGTCGGCGCGGACCACCCGGTACCAGGGGACGGCACCCCCGCCCTGGGAGAGAGCCCGCGCGACCCGCCGCGGCCCGACGCCGACCAACCGCCCGATCGCGCCGTAGGTGCTGACCCGGCCGGGCGGGATCGCCTCGACGGCGTCGAACACCGCCTCGTCGACGTCTGCGGCGGACGCGGAGGCGCCCGGGGACGGCGGTCCTCCGGGCGCCTCCGGCATCACTGCTGGTAGCTGCTGTTGGCCACCCACCACTCGTAGAGGGCGGCGAGCTCCTCCTGGGTGGTGCCCGGAGCCGTGACGACGCCCTCCACGAGCGCCTCGTCGTCGGTCCACACGATGCCGACCCGGCCGTTGTCGGCGTCGATGGCGCACGCGTAGGACCCGCTGTTGCCGGCCGACGTCCAGACGCTGGTGCCCGTGCCGGTCGTGCAGTCCTCGCCCTGCGGCAGCTCCGGCGCGCCGGCGGTGTCGGAGGTGAAGACGTCGTCCATGGTCGTCCGGTCCGGGTAGAGGAAGAAGTTGCCGTCCTGCGGGACCGCGGCGCTCCCGGTGCAGGCCACGTGCGCGACGTCGCCGTCGCCGGCCAGCGGGGCCTCCTCGCAGCCGGTGAAGTCCGGCGGGACCATCGCGAGCAGGTCGCTCCCGCCGCCGGGCTGCGGTGCGCTGGACGAGGAGCTGCTGCTGGTCGAGGGCCGGGAGGACGAGCTCGACGAGCTGCCGGCGGAGGTCGTGCTGTCGGCGGACGCCGTCGGTTCGTCGTCCCCGCCCAGGGTGAGGAACAGGATCGCGGCGAGGCCGACCACCACGACGACGGCGGCCACGATGCCGATCACCAGGCCCCGCCCGCCCTTGCCGGACGGCGGCCGGCCCGGCTGCCCGTAGGGGCCGGGCTGACCGAACTGGCCGTACGGGGGCTGCCCCGGCTGGCCGTACGCGGGCTGACCGGGCTGCCCGTAGGGACCCTGCTGGCCGTACTGCGGCGGGCCCGGCTGGCCGTACGGAGGCTGGCCCGGCTGCTGGCCGTACGGAGGCTGGCCGTACTGCGGCTGGTCCGGCTGCTGGCCATACGGAGGCCGGCCCGGCTGCGGACCCTGGGGAGCGCCGCCCGGCCCACCCTGCGGCCCCCAGCCGCCCTGGCCCTGCGGCTGACCCCACCCACCCTGACCGGGGGGCGGGGGGCCGGGCGGACCGTAGGGGTCCTGGCCCGAGGGCGGCTGACTCATTCGCGGTACCTCCAGCTGGTCGTTTCCGCCCGCAGCCTAGAGGCGCTTCCGCCAGGCGGATCCGCGCGACCCGCCTGTCCGCTCAGCCGCGCCGGCCGTACCTCGCCAGCAGCCGGGTCTGGGGATCGGCGGTGGCCGGCACGTCCAGCGGCGGGTCGATCAGCCCCGGGACGCCGTCCTCCGGCAGCCGGTCGGCGACGACGAGGCCGGCGGTGACCAGCACCATGTCGAGCTCGGTGTCCCCGCCGGTGGCCCGGGCGAGGTCCCAGGAGTGCACCGTCAGGTCGGCGGTCATCTCCTCGATGTAGTGCGCGGCCAGCAGGGGGCCGCGGGCCAGGTGCACCGTGTGCAGCAGCGCGTGGTCCCCCGCGAACGCGGCCAGGGCGGCGTCGGCCGCGCTCTCCCAGCCGGTCAGCGGATCGTTCCCGAGCAGGTCCGGCGTCGCGTCGGGGAACCGGCCGTCGACCAGGTCGAACGGCTCCCCGGCGAGCAGCGGAGGCGCCCACAGCGCCTCGGAGACCAGGTGGGCCACGAGGTCGGCGACGCTCCACCCCGGCAGGGCCGGGTCCTCCCACTGCTCGGGCTTCACCGCGTCGACCCGGTCGGTGAACGAGGCCTGCGCCCGCTGGAAGAGCTCGATCAGTTCGGCCGGAGAGAATTCGGACACGTCGTCAGTAGACGCCACGAGGGCCCGGACCGCCCCAGCGGGGAGCGATCCGGGCCCTCGGTGGTGCCTCAGTACGTCGGCAGCGCCTTGTCGATGCGCGTCGCCCACGCCGTCACGCCGCCCTGGACGTGGACGGCGTCGGAGAAGCCGGCGTTCTTGAGGGCGGCGAGCACCTCGGCCGAGCGGACGCCGGTCTTGCAGTGCAGCACGATCGGCTTGTCCTGCGGCAGCTGGGACAGCGCCCGGCCGGAGAGGATCTCGTCCTTGGGGATCAGCTTCGCGCCCGGGATCGAGACGATCTCGTACTCGTTGGGCTCACGGACGTCGATCAGCTCGAAGTCCTTGCCGGCGTCCATCATGTCCTTGAGCTCGTCGACGGTGATCGTCGAGCCGGCGGCGGCCTCCTGGGCCTCGACCGACACGACACCGCAGAAGGTCTCGTAGTCGATGAGCCCGGTGATCGGCTCGGCCTCCGGGTCCTTGCGCACCTTGATGGTGCGGAAGGTCATCTCCAGGGCGTCGTAGACCATCAGCCGGCCGAGCAGCGTCTCGCCGATGCCGGTGATCAGCTTGACGGCCTCGGTGGCCTGGATCGCGCCGATGGTCGCGCACAGGACACCCAGCACGCCGCCCTCGGCGCAGCTGGGGACCATGCCGGGCGGCGGCGGCACCGGGTAGAGGTCGCGGTAGTTGGGGCCGTGCTCGTTCCAGAAGACCGAGACCTGGCCGTCGAAGCGGTAGATCGAGCCCCACACGTACGGCTTGTCCAACAGCACGCACGCGTCGTTGACGAGGTAGCGCGTGGCGAAGTTGTCGGTGCCGTCGACGATGAGGTCGTACTGGCTGAAGATCTCCATCACGTTGTCGCTGTCCAGCCGCGTCTCGTGCAGCCGGACGTCGATCAGCGGGTTGATCTCCTTGATGGAGTCGCGCGCGCTCTCGGCCTTGGAGCGGCCCACGTCGGACTGGCCGTGGATGATCTGTCGCTGCAGGTTCGACTCGTCGACGACGTCGAACTCGACGATGCCCAGGGTGCCGACGCCGGCCGCGGCCAGGTACATCAGCACGGGCGAGCCGAGGCCGCCGGCGCCGACCGCCAGCACCTTGGCGTTCTTCAGCCGCTTCTGCCCGTCCATCCCGACGTCCGGGATGATCAGGTGCCGGCTGTACCGGCGGACCTCGTCGATCGACAGGTCGGCCGCAGGCTCCACCAGGGGTGGCAGGGACACGGGTTTGCTCCTCAGTCACTCGACAGCGGCCGCGCGGGGCCGTCGTTCGTCGGGACAACAGACTGACACGCGTTCCTAATCCCGCCCTGGGCGGTCCGGGAGCGGAGGGACGACGGGCGCGCGGCAACTCCGGGAAGACGCGCCCTCACCACCGCCCCGGAGAGCAGGTTCCCCGGAGTCGTGCGAGGGGAGGGAGGCGGCTAGGGGTAGGGCCAGGGGTTCTTGGCGCAGCCCTCGAGGCCGAGGGTCTGCTGCTGCATGACCGGCGCGAGCCGGCCGGCGCCGGGGCACTGCTGGTGCCCGTTGCCGAGGGCGTGGCCGACCTCGTGGTTGATGACGTAGAGCCGGTAGGTGGCGACGTCGCCCTGGTAGTCGGGGACGGCGGTCTCCCAGCGGGCCAGGTTGATGACCGCGCGGTCGCCGTAGCGGCAGGATGTGTAGCCGCCGGTGCCGACCCCGGGGCAGTAGGTCTCCATGTTGCCGGGGCTGATGAGCGTCACCTTGAAGTCGTAGGCGCCCGAGGCGGCCTCGGCCGGCCCGACGCGCTGGAACGACATCCGCCCGCCGCTCCCCCACGACCGCGGGTCGCCGAGCGTGCTCTCGACCGCGGCGGCGAACCCGGCGCCGTCCACCCCGATGCCGTCCTCCACCTCGACGACGAACCGCTGCAGCGGGCCGGTGCCGTACACCTGGGAGGCCCCGTCCACGACGGAGACCGTGCCCGCGCCCTGCTGTACGAAGCCGATCTGGTCGGGTGCCGGCGGGGCGGTCTCGATCGGCCCGGCGTCCCCCTGCGCGGGCGCCGTCACGTCGGCGGGCGCGGGGTCGCTCGTGGGCGCCGACGCCGTCGTGGCAGGCAGTTGCGCGGCCGCGGTGCCGGCGTCGGTGCGCGCCGTCGTCGTCCCGCTGCGGACCAGGTCGACGAGGGTGAGCACGGTGGCGATGGTGAGGATCGGGATCGCGTAGGCCCGCCATCCCCAGCGGGACACGAAACGGCGCACCCGTCCGGCCGGACGACGTGCGGGCGGGCGGTCCCGCGGCTCGCGGCGGGGCGGCACCGGCGGGCGCGGGCCGGCCGCGTCCGCGGGCGTCCGGACGTCGCTGCGGCGGCGGGACGGGAGAGGGACCTCGCCGCGGACGGGAGCCGGATGGGGGCGGGGGGCACCGGGCGGCACACGAGGCAGGTCGCGGCGCGCGACACCGGCGTCCGGGAGCCGGCGCCGGGGTCCGGGAGCCGGCGGGTGAGGTCGGGGGCGCTCGCCCGGCCCGCGGCCGGGAGGTGCGTCCGCGGGGCTCACCCGGCCAGGCTCTCACGGCTCGCGGGCGTGGCGGCAGACCCGGCCGGCGACGGCGTGTGCCGGACCGACTCGTACCGGTGATGCCGGCGCTAGCGCTCCCGGCGCTCCCCGGCGACGTCCTCGGCCAGGGCCAGCACGGCGCGGGCCGTCGGCTCCGGCGCCTCCATCATCGCGACGTGCCCGACGCCGTCCAGGACGAGCAGCCGGCCGTCGGGGACGGCGGCGGCCAGCCGGGGTCCGAGCGCGGGGTCGACGAGCCGGTCCCGGTCGCCCCACACGACCAGCGTCGGCGGGCGCAGGGAGCGGGCGGCGCGCCAGGCGTTGGCCGCGCCGATCCGCAGGTAGGAGGTGATCAGCCCGCGCATGCTGCGGGTCAGCGCCCGCCCGGCCCACGGCTGCGCGGCGCGCTCACGCATCTCGTCCAGCGCCTGCTGCAACCGGGCGCGGGGGATGCGGCGCGGGTCGCCGAAGCACATCTGCACCATCCCGCGCACCTGCTGCTCCGGGGTCACGCCGGCCATCCGGCGCTCGGCGATCGACGGGACGCCGGGCAGCAGGAGCAGCAGGAGGGCCCGGTTGAACGCGGGCGGGACCCGGTAGACCGGCATCGCCGGGGAGACCAGCGTCAGGGAGGCGACGAGGTCGGGCCGGCGGGCGGCCACCATGAGCGCCGCCATGCCGCCGAGGGAGTTGCCCAGCAGGTGCACCGGCCGGCCCGACGCCTCGCCCGGCTCGGCGGCGATCCGCTCGAGGACGTCGATGACGGCGGCCACGTGGCCGCGCATGGAGTACGAGCCGCGGGACGGCGGGTGCGACCGGCCGAAGCCGGGCAGGTCGATGGCCCACCCGTCGAACCGGACGGCGAGCAGCGCGGCCAGGTCGGTCCAGTTGGTCGACGCCCCGCCGAGGCCGTGCACGTAGAGGGCCCGTTCCCGGGGTGCGCCGTCCGGCCCGCCGTCGACCGGGCCGGTCCACGGCGTCCGCCGGACGAACACCTCCCCGCCCCGCACCAGCACCGGCTCCCCCGGCCAGGGCGGCGGCACGAGGTCGACCGACGGCAGCGGCGTCTCCGACAGCCGGGCCGTGCGGACGGCTACCGCCGCGGTGGGGGGCTCGGCAGTGCGGGTCACCCGCCGACGGTAGGTCAGGCCGGTCCGCGGCGCGCGAGGCGGTGACCCGTCGGTAACATCCGTGCGTCATGTCACTGTCCCGGCCCGACGCCTCCCCCGCCCGGCGCACCTCGCGCCTGCCCCGTGGCGCGCGCCGTGCCCAGCTGCTGCAGGCCGCGCAGGAGGTCTTCGTCGCCCAGGGCTTCCACGCCGCGGCGATGGACGACATCGCCGACCGCGCCGGGGTCAGCAAGCCCGTGCTCTACCAGCACTTCCCCGGCAAGCGAGAGCTGTACCTGGCGCTGCTCGAGCAGCAGGTCACGGCGCTCACCGACCGGGTGAGCCAGGCGATGTCCGGCACCGACGACAACCGCACCCGCGTCAACGGCGCCGTCGGTGCCTACTTCGACTTCATCAACGACGAGGGCGCCGCCTTCCGGCTGGTGTTCGAGTCCGATCTGCGCAACGACGACGAGGTGCGGGAGCTCGCCGACCGCGGCCACCTCGCCTGCGTCGAGGCGATCGCCGAGGTGATCGGGGCCGACACCGGCCTGGACCGCGAGCGCTCGCTGCTGCTGGCCTCGGGCATGACCGGGCTGGCCGAGACCAGCGCCCGCTGGTGGCTGGACCGCAAGGGCACCGTCTCCCGGGACGAGGCGGTGTCGCTCATGACCTCGCTGTCGTGGCGGGGCATCTCGCGGTTCCCCCGGCTCGAGGGCGGCGAGACGCCGGCGTCGTGAGGGCCGGCCCCGTTCGCTGACGGCGCAGCCTCGCCGCAGGTCCGCGCCACACCGCTGCACTAGCGTGGGCCGCAGCCGCGCAATTCGAGGAGGCATCCCCCCGTGGAAGTCAAGATCGGTGTCCAACACTCCCCCCGGGAGCTGGTCATCGACAGCCCCCAGACCCCCGACGAGATCGCAGCCGAGGTGGCCAAGGCCATGTCCGGCGCCACGAAGGACGGCCTGCTGACGCTGGTCGACGAGCGTGGCCGGCGGGTCCTCGTGCCCGTCGACCGCATCGCCTACGTGGAGATCGCCCAGGCCGACCAGCGCCGGGTGGGCTTCATCGCCGGGTCCTGACGACCGAAACCCGAGGGGGCGTCTCCGCACCGCGGAGGCGCCCCCTCGGCGTTCCTGGGAGTGCCCCTGTTCCTGGGAGTGCCCCTGGTGCAGGGAGCCGCGCCGGGCGTGCGAGGCGTGGGGGCACCGGGCCCTCTCACAGGTCGACGGTGGTGCGCCAGGCCTCCGGCGGTCCCGCGGTCTCGGCCACCAGCTCCTCGCACAGCGCGGCCACGCGGTCGGGGTCGATCGGCCGGTCCACCCCGGCGAGGCCCCGGACGGTGACGGTCGCGACGTGGACTCCCTCGGGGGCCAGTGCCCGGGCCTGCGCCTCCGTCAGCGCCCGGAGCGCCGCCTCCTGGACACCGATCGTCGCCGTCGAGGCGGCCGGCCGGTCAGCCGCACCCCCGACCGTGACCAGGACGGTGCCCGAGCCGCGCTCGCGCATCCCGGGCAGGACGGCGCGGACGGCGGTCTGGAGCGCGACCGCCCCGGCGGCCAGGTCGGCCAGCAGGTCCTCGGGGGCGAGCTCCGGCACGGTCACCCGGCGGCCGGCCGGGACGTCGACGAGCAGCACGCCGGCCGGGCCGAAGGTGTCCAGGAACAGGTCGAGCGCCGCCGTCAGCGACGCGGGGTCGGCCGCCTCCGCGGGGGCCCGTCCGGCGAGGACGCCGTGAGCGGCGAGGTCGGACTGCAGCTCCGCCAGCTCCTCCTCGCGTCGAGCCACCAGGCCGACGGCGTACCCCCGGGTGCCGAGACGGCGGGCCGTGGCGAGAGGGATGCCGGGGCCGGCCCCCACGACCAGCAGGTGCTCCACGGGGCCTCCTGTCAGGGGTTGAGCCCGAGGGTCTTCATCCGCTCGGTGTGGGCGGAGGTGATGCGCTCGATGAGCCGGCCGAGCCCGGTCAGGTCCCCCGTGCCCGCCATGATCAGCCGGGCGAGGTCGTCGCGCTCGGCGATCACCGCCTGCGACTGGGTGATCGCCTCCCCCACGAGGCGGCGTCCCCACAGCGCGAGCCGGCCGGCGACGGTGCGGTGTGCGGCGATCGCCGCGCGGACCTCGCGGACGGCGAAGTCGGCGTGGCCGGTGTCGGCGAGCACGTCGAGGATCAGCGCCCGGTCCGGATCGGGCAGGAACGTCGCGATCTCGCGGTAGAAGTCCGCGGCCAGCCCGTCCCCGACGTAGGCCTTCACCAGCCCCTCGAGCCAGGTGCGGGGGCGGGTGCTCGCGTGGAAGGCGTCGAGCGCGGCGACGAAGGGCGTCATCGCGGCGGTCGGGTCGGCCCCGAGCTCCGCGAGGCGGGTGGTGAGCCGGGTGTGGTGGCCGATCTCGGCGGCGGCCATCTCCGCCAGCGCCGCACGACCGGCGAGGGTGGGCGCCAGCCGCGCGTCCTCCGCGAGCCGGTCGAAGGCGGTCAGCTCGGCGTAGGCGAGCACCCCCAGCAGGTCGACGACGGCGCGCTCGTCGACCGACGTCACGGGCACCTCCAGGGTTCACCGGCACGGGACCCGCCTGCCCGTCCGGGGGGCTCCAGGGGCCCCGGGCAGCGCGGCGCGGAGAGGCTAACCGGTGCGCACGCTACGATGGGAATCGGCGAGCCCTCGGTTCGCTTGTGTATCTGTGCGCTGACGACCGCTGGACGACGCCCTCCGGGGCTGTCTCCCGGGCCGATCCGACGCCCGGTCTGCTGGCCGCGTCGGCGCTGGAACTGATCCCGCGACAACCGACCGGGACGGGTGTGACGCGGCCCTCCGCCGCCGGAGCCGGTCCCCCAGTAGACCAGAGGCGAGAGCACTGACCTCCATCGAAGACACCACCCCCGGCCCCGACCTCGAGCACGCCGAGACCGGCGCCCCCGCCCCCGAGCAGCTCGAGCAGGCCACCGAGGAGCTCGGCGGCGCCCCGGTCGCCGAGGACGCCCCGCTGTTCAGCGACTTCGACGTCCACCCCGACGTCGTCGCGGCGCTGGCCGAGGCCGGCATCACCCGCACCTTCGCCATCCAGGAGCTCACCCTCCCGCTCGCGCTGGCCGGCAACGACCTCATCGGGCAGGCCCGCACGGGCACCGGCAAGACCCTCGGCTTCGGCGTCCCCCTCTTGCAGCGCGTCGTCCCCGCGGCCGAGGGCGGCGACGGCGTCCCGCAGGCGCTGGTCGTCGTCCCCACCCGTGAGCTGTGCGTGCAGGTCGCCCGCGACCTCGGCACCGCCGGCTCCAAGCGCGGCATCCGCGTGCAGGCCATCTACGGCGGCCGCGCGTTCGAGCCGCAGGTCCAGGCGCTGCAGAGCGGCGTCGAGGTCGTCGTCGGCACCCCGGGCCGGCTGCTCGACCTGGCCCAACAGGGCCACCTGATCCTGGGCAAGGTCCGCGTGCTCGTCCTCGACGAGGCCGACGAGATGCTCGACCTGGGCTTCCTGCCCGACATCGAGCGGATCCTGGCGATGGTCCCGGAGAAGCGGCAGACGATGCTGTTCTCCGCGACGATGCCCGGCCCGATCGTCACCCTCTCCCGGTCGTTCATGACCCAGCCGACGCACATCCGGGCGCACGGCAACGACGAGGGCTCGACGGTCCCGCAGACCACGCAGTTCATCTACCGGGCACACAACCTGGACAAGCCCGAGCTGCTCGCCCGGGTGCTGCAGGCCCGCGACCGCGGGCTGGCGATGGTCTTCTGCCGCACGAAGCGGACCGCGCAGAAGGTCGCCGACGAGCTGGTCGAGCGCGGCTTCGCCGCCGCCGCCGTGCACGGCGACCTCGGTCAGGGCGCCCGCGAGCAGGCGCTGCGTGCCTTCCGCAGCGGCAAGGTCGACGTCCTGGTCGCCACCGACGTCGCCGCTCGTGGCATCGACGTCACCGGCGTCAGCCACGTCGTCAACTACCAGTGCCCCGAGGACGAGAAGACCTACGTGCACCGCATCGGCCGCACGGGCCGCGCCGGCTCCACCGGCGTCGCGGTCACCCTGGTCGACTGGGACGACATCCCGCGCTGGCAGCTGATCAACAAGGCGCTGGACCTCGACTTCACCGACCCGCCGGAGACCTACTCCACCTCGCCGTGGGTCTACACCGACCTCGACGTCCCCGAGGGCGCGACCGGCCGGCTGCCCCGCGCACAGCGGACCCGCGAGGGCCTGGACGCCGAGGCCCTCGAGGACCTCGGCGAGACCGGCAAGCGCACCCGCTCCGGCAGCCGCGGTCCTGGCCGCGAGGACGCCGAGAAGCAGGACGCCGACAAGAAGCCGGCGCGGTCGAACCGTCCGCGTCGCCGGACCCGCGGTGGTGGCGCCGCCGCGGCCGCCGGTGAGGCTCCGGCCGCTGCCGCGACCGCGACGGGCGAGGCCCCGGCGGGCGAGGTCGCGGCCTCCGGCGAGGCGGCCAGGCCCCGCCGCCGTCGGCGGCGCCGGGGCGGCGCCAACCGCGGCTCCGCCGAGCCCGCCGCCTGATGACCCACCCGTGACCGCCCTGAAGCGTCCGCCCCTGCGGGTGTGGGTGTGGACGGCGGCCACGCTGGCGCTGGTCGTCGTCGCCGCCCTGCTGTGGCGGGGGTCCGACGCAGCGGCCACCCAGAGCACCACGTCCGGACCGGCCGGCGTCCCCACGGGGACGCCGGCCGGCGCCGTCTCCGCCGCCTGGACCTCCCCGACGACGGGCGCGGACGACGCCCCCCGCGCGTCGGTGTTCGGCGGCCGGGTGCTGGTCGGGGACGAGCACGGGATCCGGGCGCTCGACGCGGACACCGGCGAGGAGGCGTGGCGCTACACCCGCGCCAACGCGGTGATGTGCGACTGGACGCTGGTCGGCGGCCGGGTGGTCGCCGTCTTCCGCACCGAGGGCCGCTGCGACGAGGCGGTCGCGCTCGTGGCGGACACCGGCGTGCGGTCGTGGACGCGGAACGTCGACCTCCGGTCCGACGTGGTCCTGCACAGCACCGAGGGCATCGTGCTGGCCGCGAGCCCGACCGGCGTCGTCACGATCGACCCGGTCGGCGACAACACCCGCTGGCGCCAGGCACCGACCGAGGGCTGCCGGCTGCTCGACGCCGACGTCGGATCGGCGGGGGTCGTCGTCGTCCAGCGCTGCGCCGACGCGCTGCAGCTGCGCTTGTTCGACGGCTTCGAGGGCAGCCCGCGCTGGACCCGCGACCTGACCGGCGCGACCGCGACGCTGGCCGGCGTCGACCGGGCCGTGGTCCTCGCGGCGGACGACGGCGTGCAGGTGTACGCCGGTGCCGACGGCACCCCCCTCGGCGCCCCCCTGACCGCCGCGGCCGACGGGACGGCGAGCGCCCGCGGCATCGGGGACACCCTCCTCGTGCTGGCCGGCGGCACGCTGTCCGCCGTCGACCAGGCCACCGGCGTCCTGCGCTGGGACACCCCCGCGACCGGGCTCCCCACGGGGCCGGCCGTCGCGGGGTCGGGCACCGCCGCGACGCCGGTCCCCGTCGCGGAGGACGGCGCCGTCGTCGTCCGCGACCTCGCCACCGGTGCGGAGGTGGGCCGCTCGGCGGTCGCCGGCCTGCGTCCGGGCGGGCTGACCACCGTGGCCGGGCCGGTGGTCGTCCTGCAGCTGCCCGATCGGGTGATCGCCTTCCGCTGACCCGGGGGAGGCACCGGGCTGCGCGCCGGGGTTGACTGGGGGTCATGGTGATGTCCGGTGGCCCCGACCCCAGCACCCCCCTCTCCATCGCCCCGGACGACCTGCGGCAGCTGGCCGAGCACGACGCGCGGCACCGCACCTTCCCCGGTGGGGCCGGGCCCCTCACCGCCCTGGACACCGGAGGGGACGGCGCCGTCGGGACCGTCCTCATGGTCGCCGGGTACACGGGCAGCAAGGAGGACTTCGCGCCGCTGCTGCGGCCGCTGTGCGCCGCCGGCCTGCGCGTCGTCGCGCTCGACCAGCGGGGCCAGTTCGAGTCGCCCGGCCCCGACGACCCCGCCCGCTACAGCGTCGCGGAGCTCGCGGCCGACCTGGTCGCCGTCGCCCGGCAGCTGCGCGCCGAGGGCGTCGGCCGGCTGCACCTGGTCGGGCACAGCTTCGGCGGGCTGGTCGGCCGGGCCGCCGTCCTCGCCGACCCGTCCGCGTTCGACTCGCTGACCCTGCTCGGCTCCGGGCCCTCGCGGCTGGTCGGCCCGCGCGCCGAGCTGCTCGACCACCTCTCCCCCCTGCTCGACGCCGGCGGGGTGCCGCTGGTGCAGCAGGCGCTGGAGCAGCTGGCGATGACCGACCCCAAGGCGCAGGAGGTGCCCGCCGCGACCCGCGCGTTCCTCGACCGCCGGTTCCTGGCCAACAGCGCCGCCGGCCTGCGTGGCATGGCCGACGCGATGACCACCGAGCCCGACCGGGTCGCCGAGCTGGCCGCCAGCGGCGTCCCCGTCCTGGTCGCGCACGGCATCGCCGACGACGCGTGGACCCCGGCCGCGCAGGAGGACATGGCCCGGCGGCTGGGTGCCCGCTACGAGGTCGTCCCCGGCTCCATCCACTCCCCCGCCATCGAGAACCCGCTCCGGACGCTGGAGGTCCTGCAGGACTTCTGGGCCTCGGTCCCGGCGCGCGCCGACGACGGCCGGGACGCCGCGGTGCCGTCGTGACCCTCTCGGCGCGGTCCTGGACGGCGGAGGAGGACCTGCTCGGGTTCTTCGGGCCCGACAGCGTCACGTGGCGGGTGCACGCGGACCCCGTGTTCTCCGTCGGGGGCCTGCGGGCGCTGCTGCTGCAGGCGCTGCACCCGGTCGCGATGGACGGCGTCGCGACCTTCTCGGAGGGCTTCCGCACCGACCCGTGGCCGCGGCTGGTCCGGACCGCCGCCTACGTCGACACCCTGACCTTCGGCACCCGCCGCGAGGCGGTGCGCGCGGTGCGGCGGGTGCGCGGCATCCACCGGCGGCTGGCCGGCGTGGAGCCGGCCAGCGGTCGCGCCTACCGGGTCGACGACCCGGACCTGCTGCTGTGGGTGCACTGCTGCGAGGTCGACTCCCTGCTCGACGCCGCCCACCGGACCGGGGTGGTGCGGGCCGGAGCCGACGCCGACCGTTACGTCGCCGAGCAGGTGACCGCGGCCGTCCTCGTCGGGTGCACCGAGGCCGACGTGCCGCGCAGCGTCGCCGGACTGGCCCGCTACCTCACCGCCGTGCGCCCGTCGCTGGCGGTGACGCCGGCGGCCCGCGACGCGCTGCGGCTGGTGGTGACGCCGCCGATGCCGACCTGGGTCCGGTGGCTCACCCCGGCCCGCCCGGCGTGGGGCACCCTGGCGTCGCTGGCGGTCGCCACGCTGCCGCCGTGGGCCCGGCGGATGTACTCGCTGCCCGGGTCGGGAGTGACCGACGCCGCGGCGACGGCGGCCCTCCGGGCCTTCCGCCAGGGGATGCTGCGGCTCCCGCCCCGGGCCCGGCGCTCCCCGATCGTGTGGGCCGGCCTCGAGCGCGTCGCCCGGGCGGTGCCGGTCAGCGCGTGAACCCCGGCGTCCCCCGGTCGCCGTCAGCCGACGGCCGGGGTCTCCTCGGCGAGGAAGCTCCAGGTCTCCCGCGGCGGGGTCGCCGCCTGGCCGACCGCGCAGCTGGGCCGGAAGTCGCACCAGCCGCACTGACGCCCCGGCACCGCGGGGAACGCGACGTCCCGGTCCTCGCCGGCGTCCACCGCGGCGGTGGCCGTGGCGATGTCGGCGGCGATGTCCTCGGCCCGCCGGACGTGGTTGGCCAGCGACCGGTCGGTGTGCTCGAACGCGGCGACCGTCCCGCTGGGCAGGTGGTGCAGCTCCACCCGGCTGCAGGGACGGCGCAGGGTGCGGCGCACCCCCAGCACGTAGGCGGCCAGGGCGGGTGACCCGCGGGCCTCGTCGTCGGTGCTGACCGCCCGGCCGGTCTTGTAGTCCACGACCACCAGCTCGTCGCCGCGCTGGTCGATGCGGTCGACCCGGCCCGACAGCGCCAGCCGCTCGGTCGTGGCGGCCACCTGCCGCTCGGTGCCGACCGGCTCGTCGGTGGGGTCGAGGCCGGCCACGTAGTCGGTGAGCCAGCCGGCGGCCCGGGCCCGCCACCGGTCGGCCTGCTCGGCGTCGCGGAACCCGGCCGTCGACCAGACCGAGTACAGCAGCTGCCGGGCCGCGGCCGGCGTCCGCTTCGGCACCGTCAGCTCCCACCAGGAACGCAGCGCGGCGTGCACCGCCGACCCCACGGTGTTGTGCGCCCACGGCGGGCCCTTGGGCGGGGTCGGCCGGTCGAGGTAGCCGAACCGGTACCGGCGCGGGCAGTCCGCGAAGGCGGCCAGCTTGCTCGGCGTGGCCGGGAACAGCCGCCGGGGCATGCCGGGCATCTCCAGCTGCTCGCCTCCCACACCGCCACGCTAACCGCCGGGGCCGACGGTCCCGCGTCAGTCGCGGTACGGCGCGGCGCCGGTGCCGGCGGCGAGCAGGGCGTCGAGCTGGTCGGGCGCCGTCGTGCAGGCGCCGATCGGCGTCGTCTTGTTCGTGCCGTGGTAGTCGCTGGAGCCGGTGACCAGCAGGCCGAGGTCGCCGGCCAGACCCCGCAGGTGCGCCCGCTCCTCCACGTCGTGGTCGGGGTGGTCGACCTCCAGGCCCAGCAGCCCGGCCGCGACCATCGCCGCGATCGCCTCGTCCCCGACCACCCGGCCCCGCTTGGTCGCCAGGCCGTGCGCGAAGACCGGCACCCCGCCGGCCGCCCGCACCAGGGCGATGCCGTCCAGGACGTCGGTGTCGGCCTTCGCCACGTAGTAGGGGCTGCGGTGGTGCAGCAGCGTGGTGAAGGCGTGGTCGACGGACTCGACGACCCCGGCCTCGACCAGGGCGCGCGCCACGTGCGGCCGGCCGACCACGCCGCCGCCCGAGCGCTCCACGATCTCCGCCCAGGCCACCGGGTAGCCGGCCTCGGCGAGGGAGGTCACGATGCGCTCCCCCCGGCCGAGGCGCTCGGTGCGCAGCCGCGCCCGCTCCTCGGCCAGGGCCGGGTGCGCGGGGTCGAACAGGTAGGCCAGCAGGTGCACGCTGATCGGCGGCGCCCCGGCCGGGAACCAGCGGCAGGACAGCTCCATGCCCGGGACGACGGTCAGCCCCGCGGGCCGCGCCGCCTCCGCCTCCGCCCAACCGCCGGTGGTGTCGTGGTCGGTGAGCGCGACGACGTCCAGGCCGGCGGCCGAGGCCGTGGCGAGCAGGTCGGCGGGGCTCTGGGTGCCGTCGGAGACCGACGAGTGGGTGTGGAGGTCGATCCGCATCACCGGTCAGCCTGCCGCACGGGGGTCGTTCCCGCCGGGAGGCCCGGCACTCAGCGTCGTCGTCCGGCCACCCGCGGGGCCCGCGGACGCCGCCGGATCGGCTGGGTGTCCCGGCGTCCGCCCTCGGGGCCCGGACGGGCGGGGCGGCGGCGCGGCTCGGGGTTGCCCTCGTCGTCCCCCGAGTCCGCGCCGTTCTTGCCGAACAGCAGGTTGCTGACCTTGCGGTAGAGGAGGTCGGCGCGAGGCAGGTAGGTGATCTCCGACAGGGCCTGCTGCTGCCCGGCGGACTCGAAGCGGAACGTGCCGTAACCCAGCAGCTGTCCGAACAGCGTCTCCTTGTACGTCAGGTCGGTGATCCGGCGCAGCGGCAGCAGCGCGACCGTGCGCACGATGAGACCGCTGGTCAGCAGCACCCGGCGGTTGGTGACGATGAAGTGCCGCATCCACCACTCACCGACCCGCAGGCCGAGGAACACCACGGCGCCCACGAGCACGAGGAAACCGGCGGTCGTGGACACCCGGTTGTCGCGGTCGAGCAGCAGCAGCCAGAGGCCCAGGGCGAGGAACGGCAGCGTCTTCACCGTCGGCTCGACCAGCACCGCCCAGTGCCGGCGGGTGGCGACCACCGGTGGCTGCTCGAGTGGGAGGAGGTACTTCTCGGCGTCCTTGCTCCACTGCGGCCGGCGGCCGTCGGACGGCGGCGGGGTCTCTGCCAGACCGGACACGGCGCGCGGTCAGACCAGCGACCCGACGAAGGCCGCGAACGACGACGCCGCGTCGCCGAGCCACTGACCGGCGGTGCGGACGATCTCGGCGGAGCTCTCGGGGGCCTGGATGATGTAGAAGATCACGAAGGCGACGACCAGCCAGGTGAGGACCTTCTTGAGGTTCACCATCACCTCCGCGGGTGCGTGTCGGGAGCGTGGAGACGACGGTGTCCCCACGGCGGATCCCATGGGTAACACAGGTCCCACGGCTCCCTCCCGGGACACGCCGCCGGGGTTGCGGGCCGGAGCGGTCCGGTCCGTCACGTCCCCGGCAGCAGGTGCTCACTGGGCGGACCCAACGGCAGATCGGGGTAGAGCCGTTCGCGGAGGTCGAGCAGCGTGAGCCGCTCGGCCAGCAGCCACGCGGCGGACATCGGCCACATGACCAGCCACAACCAGACGCCGTAGGCCTCCCCCACGAAGGCGGCGCGGTCGTCGGAGGTGGGGACCGCCCACAGCGGCGCGCGCTGCCCGGCGGCGTCGACGTCGGCCGAGGACGGCCCGGAGATGACGTCGCCCGGGTCGAGGCCGGGCAGCCCCGCGTAGCCGCACCCCACGCCGGTACCGGGCTCCTCGGCCACGAGGACCAGCTCCGCCGAGCCGCCGAGGGGTGCCGGCCCGGCGCAGTCGACGACGATCGCGCGGGCGCCGGGCTCACCGCCCCAGGCCAGGCCGGTCACGGACCAGCCCGTCGGCATGGGGTCGGGCACCCACGCCGGCACCCGCGCGTCGGCCGTCACCGCGGCGATGGCGTCGTGACCGACGAGCAGCGTGTGGTGCAGCGGCGTCACGGCGCCGTGGACGTGACACCAGGCCTGACCGGAGTTGCCGGGGCGCACGACCAGCCGCTCACCGCACCGGGGACAGACCGTGGTGGCAGTCATCGGGCATCACCGTCCTGTGACCCGAGGGGTTCGTCAAGCGCAGCGGCCGGGGCGGCGTGCGTACCGTGCGGGGCGTGCCGCCCGAGCCCGTTCCCGCGCCGACGCCGCCGGTGGTCGCCTGCGTGGGGGCGGTGGTGCACGACGCGCAGGGGCGGCTGCTGCTCATCCGCCGGGGGCACGAGCCCAGCCGTGGACTGTGGTCGGTACCCGGTGGGCGGGTCGAGGCCGGGGAGAGCGCCGAGGCCGCCGTGGAGCGGGAGGTGCTGGAGGAGACGGGGCTGCGGGTGCGGGCCGGCGCGCCGGTCGGCCGGGTCGAGATCCCGGGCGCCGGCGTGGTCTACGACGTCGTCGACCTCGCCTGCACCCTGCTGGACCCGGACGCCGAGCCGGTCGCCGGGGACGACGCCGACGCGGTCACCTTCGTCACCGCGACCGACCTGGCGCGGCTGGCGTGCACCCCGCGGCTGGTGGAGACGCTGCGCGGGTGGGGCGTGCTGCCGGCCTGATCCCGCGGACTCAGCGCGGCAGGGGCTCCGGCCGGCCGGGCTGCTCGCCGCCGCGGGCCTCGCCGTAGGAGCGCTTGGGCACCATGACCTTGCGCCGGAAGATGCAGACGACGGTGCCGTCCTGCTTGTACCCGGTGGTCTCCACGTGCACGACGCCACGGTCGTCCTTCGACTTCGACTCGGTCTTGTCCAGCACCGTCGTCTCGCCGTAGATCGTGTCGCCGTGGAAGGTCGGCGCCACGTGCCGCAGCGACTCGATCTCGAGGTTGGCGATGGCCTTCCCCGAGACGTCCGGGACGCTCATCCCGAGCAGCAGCGAGTAGATGTAGTTGCCGACGACGACGTTCCTGCCGAAGTCGGTGGTCTCCGCCGCGTAGTTGCTGTCCAGGTGCAGCGGGTGGTGGTTCATCGTGAGCAGGCAGAACAGGTGGTCGTCGTACTCGGTGACGGTCTTGCCGGGCCAGTGCTTGTAGACGGCCCCGACCTCGAACTCCTCGTAGTACCGGCCGAACTGCATGCGCTGTGCTCCCGGTGTCGACGCTGACGGCGGGGTGGTGGACGGCCGGCGGGCAGGGCCTCCGCGACGGAGGGGCAGTTGCCCACCACGCGGCGTCGGTGCCCCATCTGGACGGGCGCCGATCCTACGATGCCCCGGTGCCGCCGGTAGCCCCCGTTCGTGACCCCGGGGAGCCCGGCGTCCTGACCCTCTCCACCCGCGGCCGCGTGGTGCGGCTGGCCGCCTCGGCCGTCGTCCTGGCGGTGCTGCTCGGCGGCACCGTGTGGGGCACGGACGCGGACTTCCCCTTCGGGCCGTTCCGCATGTACTCGACCCGGGCCGACCCCGACCGCCCGGTCGTGTCCACCCGGGTGGTGGGGTTGACCGCCGCCGGCGAGGAGGTCCCGCTCTCCGGTGGCGAGGTCGGCCTGCGCCGGGCGGAGTTCGAGGGTCAGCTGCCCCGGCTGGTCGACCGGCCCGAGTTGCTGACGCTGCTGGCCGAGAGCTACGCCGACCGCCACCCCGACACGGAGCCCCTGGTGGCGGTGCAGGTCGTGCAGCGCCGGTACGAACTGGTCGACGGCCGGCAGACCGGCGAGGCCACCGACAGCGTCCTCGTGGCCCAGGAACTGGAGGGCACCCCGTGAGCGGGACCGCGCGGACCGGACTGCGTCCCGGCGGGACCGAGCCGGCGAACGGGGACGCGCCGAGGCGGTCCTCCGGCTGGTGGTTCCGGCCGGTGCCACTGGCCCGGATCGCGGTCTTCCGGACCATCGTCTACCTGTTCGTCCCGGTCGACGTCTTCCTCACCACGGCCTGGGTGCGGGCGCACGCCGACGTCCCGACCGAGTACTACCAGCCGCTCACGATCGGGCAGCTGCTCCCGTTGCCGACGCCGACCGCCACGGTGGTGCACGTCGTCCAGTGGGCGCTCGTGGTCACGGCCCTGGCCGCGGCCACCGGCCGGGCGCCCCGACTCCTGGGTTCTGCGGTGTTCCTCCTCTACCTCGAGTGGATGGTCATCGCGATGAGCTACGGGAAGGTGGACCACGACCGGATCGCCTATCTCGTGGCGCTGGCCGTGCTGCCCACGATCGGGCGGGTCCGGTGGCGGGACCGGCGCACCTCCGAGGCGGCCGGTTGGGCCATGGCGGCGGTGTTCGTCACCGTCATGCTCACCTACTTCCTCGCCGCCTGGGCGAAGATGCGCTTCGGCGGCTGGGACTGGGCCACCGGGTCGACGCTGGCCCGCGCGATCGTGCGCCGCGGCACGGTGCTGTCGGACTGGACCCTCGAGGTGCCCGGACTCCTCGTGGGCGCCCAGTGGGCGATGCTCGTCCTGGAGTTCGCCGCACCGCTGATGCTGCTCGTGTGGTCCAACCGGGCACGGGTGGCCCTCGTGGTCTTCCTGCTGGGCTTCCACCTCGCGGTGTTCGCCAGCGTGAAGATCATCTTCCTCCCGCACTGTGTGGCGATCCTGTCGATCCTCCCGTGGGAGCGGCTGCCGGACACCGCCCGCCGGCTGCGCGGGCGACTCGGGCGGGCGCGGCCGGCGGCGGTGCAGCCGACAGGCGCCGCGCCGCCGGGCTGACCTCCTCACGGGCTCAGAGCAGCGCGCTGATCCGGGCCGCCATGTCGGCCTCGTGCTGCTGGTAGGACGCGGCCACGCCGTCGAGCAGGGTGCCCATGCCGGTCAGCGCGTCGCTCACCCCCTGGGCGCTGAGCCGCCACTGCTCGTAGAGCTCGGTGAACCGCAGCGCGGCCTGGCTGTCGGTCCACCCGTCGAGCACCGACGCGTTGACGCTGCTGGACAGGGTGACGTGCCGCGCGGCGGTGTCGGACGCCTCGGCCCGGCACTGCCCGGCCATCGACTGCAGGGTGGCGATCTCGACCTTCACGGTTCCTCCTCGGTCCGGGCCTCTCCCGGTCGCAGCGCACGTTAGGGCGGCGGGGGCGGCGCGGGGTCCGGTCGTCCACAGCCGGAGCGGCCGTCCACAGATGGCGATCCGGACGCCCCCGTGCAGCCGCCGGACGGTCACGGTCGTCCCGTGCCCGAGTCCGCCACCCCCGCCCCGCCCACCGCCCGTTGCTGGACCGTCGTCACGTCCGCCGGCGCGGTCGACGTGGAGGTCGTGGCGGCCGACGACGACCGACTGGGCACGGTGCTCCCCGGGCTGGTCGCCGCCCTGGGAGTGCCGGCCGCCGAGCTGTGGTCCGGGTCGACCCGCCTGCCCGCCGCGCTGCCGCTCACCGATCCGGGGCTGGCGCACGGCGCGGTCCTCGGCCTGGGCCGGCCCGGTCCCCGCCAGGGCGACCGCGAGCGCCGCAGCGCGCTCGAACTGCACGTCGTGGGCGGACCGGAGGCGGGCCGGGCACTCCCGCTGTCCCGCGGGCGGCAGGTGGTGGGGCGCGGGGGTGCCGCCGACATCCCGCTGGACGACCCCGACGTCTCCCGCCGGCACCTGCTCGTCGAGGTGGGCTCCGGCGAGCTCAGCGTGACCGACCTGGGGTCGACGAACGGCAGCCGGCTCGACGACGAGCCCCTCGGCGACCGGCCGTGCCCGTGGCCGCACCACTCGATCGTCCGGGTCGGCGCCAGCACGCTGGCCCCTGCCGGGCCCGGGAGCATCCGGGCAGCGGTGCAGGCGGCCCCCGGCGGTCGTCTCCAGCTGCGCCCGCCGCCGCGACTGGAGCCACCCCGTCCGGAGGTGGAGGTGTCCGCCCCCGCCGCACCGGCCGACCTCCCCCGGCGCCGGCTGGCCTGGGTCGCCGTGCTCCTCCCCGCGCTCGGCGGGGTGCTGCTGGCCTGGCTGCTGCGCACTCCCACCTTCCTGTTCTTCGCCCTCCTCAGCCCGGTCGTCGCCCTCGGCACCTGGCTCTCGGACCGGTGGACGGGGCGCCGTGACCGGCGCCGGACGGCGGCGGCGCACGCCGTGGAGGTCGAGGAAGCCCGGGGCCGCCTCCGGGCGGCGCTCCGCACCGACGAGCGGACGGCGCGCACGGTGCACCCGGACCTGGCGGCGCTCGCCACGGCCGCCCGTCGCCGGTCCGCTCCCCTCTGGCAGCGCCGGCGTGGGGACGGCGACGCGCTGACCGTGCGCATCGGCAGCGGCCCCGGCCTGTCCGCGGTCACGTACGTGCAGGCCGACGGCACACGGGAACGGCAGACCCTCGCGCACCTGCCGGTCGCCGTCGCGCTCGGTGCCACCGGTGGGCTGGCCGTCGCCGGGCCCCGGTCGCACGTCGTGGGCCTGCTGTCCGGCATCGTCGCCCAGCTGGCGGCGCTGCACGCCCCCGGCGAGGTCGACCTGGTCCTGCTCACGAGCACCGAGCACCTCCCGGCCTGGTCGTGGCTCCGCTGGCTGCCACACGTGCAGGCCGGGAGCGTGCACGTCACCGGCGCCCGGGGAGACGGCGACGACGCCGTGCTCGCCCGGTGGCTGACCACGACGGCGGCGGGCCGTCGGGCCGCCGCGGGCGAGCGCGGCTCGCTCGCGGGCAGGGGCACCGACGGGCAACCGGGCTGGCTGGTGGTCCTCCTCGACCGTCCGGCAGGGCCCCGGCTGTCCGCGGCGCTGCGCGCAGCCCGCGACGCGGGCGTCGTCACCCTCACCTGCGGGCCGTCGCTGCACCGCTTGCCCGCGGCGCCCGACGCGGTGCTGGAGCTCGCCGGGGAGACGGGCGACGCCGCGACCCTGCACCGCACCGGAGCCGTCGACCAGTCGGGCATCACCGTCGACCGCCTCCCGGCTCCGGTCGCCGAGGCGCTGGCCCGCGACCTCGCCCCGCTGGCGCCGTCCTCCACCGGGCGGGTCCTCCCCCGCCAGGTCCGGCTGCTCGACCTCCCCGGTGACGGCCTGCGGATCCCGGCCGAGGGTGGACCGACCGGCCGGTGGTCCCGCTCCCGGGACCACCTCGGGGCGCCACTCGGGCGGACGGCCGACGGTGCGCTGACCGTCGACCTGTGCCGCGAGGGGCCGCACGTGCTCGTGGCGGGGACGACGGGCTCCGGCAAGTCGGAGCTGCTGCAGACGCTGATCGCCGGTCTTGCGCTGGGCCACCCACCCGACCGCTGCTCGTTCCTGCTGGTCGACTACAAGGGCGGCGCGGCCTTCGCCGAGGCCGCCACCCTCCCGCACACCGTGGGGCTGCTCACCGACCTCGACGGCACCACCACCGCCCGGGCGCTGCGCTCGCTGCGTGCCGAGCTGACCCGTCGCGAGGCCCTGCTGGCCGCGCACCGGGTGTCCGACATCGCGGCACTGCCCGACGAGGTGGGGTTGGCCCGCCTGGTCATCGTGGTCGACGAGTTCGCCGGCCTGGCCGAGGAGTTGCCCGCCTTCGTCACGGGCCTGGTCGGGATCGCCCAGCGCGGGCGCTCGCTCGGGGTGCACCTCGTCCTGGCCACCCAGCGGCCCGGCGGCGTCGTGTCACCGGAGATCCGGGCCAACTGCACGCTGCGGATCTGCCTGCGCACGACCGGCGAGGCCGATTCCCGGGACGTGCTGGGTACCCCCTCCGCCGCGTTCCTCCCCACGGACGCACCGGGTCGCGCCTACCTGCGGGTGGGCGGCGGCTCCCCGGTCCTCTTCCAGGCCGCCCGGGTCGCGGGCGCAGCGCGGGGGTGGAGCGGACGCGGGCCCCGGGTGCTTCTCTGGAACTGGCCGCTGCCGGCCCCCGTGGACGACGAGGCCCGGCTCGTGGGTGCGAGCGACCTCGCCCGGCTGACCGAGGCGCTGGACCGCCACGCGACCGCGTCGGGAACGCCTCGCCCGCACCGGCCGTGGTGTCCGCCGCTGCCCGACGCGGTCCGTGTCGAGGACCTCCCTCCCGATCCCGGCTCCCCGCCCGCTGCCGACTCGCGGAGCGCCGGACGCCGCCTGCGCATCGGCCTGCTCGACCGGCCCGACTCCCAGTCCCAGCAGCCGCTGTGCCTGGACCTCGAGCGGGGCGGGGCGTGGCTCGCCGTCGGTGGCGCACGCAGCGGTCGGACGACCTTCCTGCGAACCGTGCTCGCGGAGGCGGTCACGAGCCGCTCTCCCGACGACCTGCACGTCCACGTGCTCGACCACGGCGGTGGCGCGCTCGCTGCCGCCGCGGCGGAACTGCCGCACACGGGCACGGCGGTCGGCGGCCCGGACGCGCTGCGCACCGTGCGGCTTCTGGACCGCCTGACCCAGGAGGTGGCCGCCCGCCGCGCCGGGCCGTCGACCGAGGAGAGGCCCCACCTCCTGCTGCTGGTGGACGGCGTGGAGGAGCTGAGCAGCCTGCTCGACGAGGCGGACCCCACCTCCGGCTCGGCGGGCCTGCTGCGCCTGGCACGGGACGGGGCCGCCGCCGGCCTCACCTGCCTCTTGTCCGCCGAGCGTGCCATTCCCGGAGGCCGCCTGGCCGGCGCCGTGGGCACCCGGCTGGTGCTGCCGCTGCCCGACCGGGCCGACTACGCGGTCGCCGGGATCCCGGCCCGCCACGTCCCCGACCACCGGCCACCGGGGCGGGCCCTGATGGGTGAGGACGGCCTCGAGTGCCAGCTGGCACTGCCCCGCACGCTGCCGCCGGCCACCGCGTGGGCGCCCGCCGTCCCGGCCCGCCGTCCTCTGCGCATCCCGGAACTGCCGGCCGCTCCCGTGCTGCCCCTCCCCGAGCGGACCGGCGCCGGCACCGCCCTGCGACTGCCGCTGGGGCCGGGCGGTGACGAGGGCGCCGTCCTCGAGGTGGACCTCGCCGAAGCCGGAGGACTGCTCGTCGTCGGATCCCCGGGGAGTGGGCGCAGCACCGCCCTGGACGCCTTCGCCGCCCACCTGACCGCGGGCGGGGTGCCCGTCCTGCGTGTCGTCGGTGCCCCGGGCCGGTCGGCGGCGGGCTCGTCGGCGAGTCTGGAGTGCACCGACGTGGCCGGCTGGCGGTCGTGGCTGGAGTCGCTGTGCGGGGAGAGCGGTGTGGTGGTCCTCGACGACCTCGGCGCGGTGGGCGAGTCGCCGGTGGGCACCGCGATCGGCGCCGGTGGGACCGCCGGCCGGGTGGTCCTCCTGGCGGCCGGGACGGCTCCGGAGCTGGCGGCGGTGTACCGGGGGCCGGTTCCCGCGCTCCGACGGCGCCGCAGCGGGTTGCTGCTGTGCCCGGCCCCTGGTGACGCCGACCTGCTCGGCACCCGGCTCCCGCGCACCGCGCTCCCCCGCCGTCCCGGATCCGGCTGGCTGGTCACGGCCGGGGTAGCGCAGCGGGTGCAGGTCGCCCGGCGCCGGCCGGCCGAGGCAGCAGGCGCCGCCGCGCGCCAGCTCGTGGCGGCGGCTCGGTGAACGGGGGAACCGAACGCCGGTCAGAGCAGCTCGAGCACCGTGCCGATCTCCTGGCTGGCGTACCAGGCCAGCTCGTGCCCCTCGGCCTGGTCGACGACGAACTGCGCGTCCTCGCTGCCCAGATCGGCCTCCAGGACGACGTTGACCGCGGCCCGCACGTCGTCCTCCGCGTCGGCACCGTCGATGTGGGCGCTCGCGACGTCACGCAGGGCGACGTCCGCGGTGACCCGCACGGCGCCGGGCTCGGTGTCGGGGTCCTCGATCTCGGTGACCGCGGCGTCGGGGACGTCGGCGGCCAGCGCCACGCGGCGGCGGACCGCGGCCGGGTCGATGTCGAGCAGCCGCAGGCTGGCGCGGGCGGCGCCGAGGAGGGCCGCGTACTCCAGTTCCTCCACGTCGGTTCCCGCGTCACTGACCGCGTAGAACTCCCGCAGCCGCGGGGTCACCGCGAAGGCGGTGTGCGGGCCGGCCAGGCGACCGTCGTCCACGAGGGTCCGCAGGACGCTCGTCGTCGCAGGCAGATACACACGCACCGGGCTGACTCCTCTTCACTGGCGGTCAGCGCGACGGTATCCCGGCGGTCGGCGGCGCCGTCCGCCCTCGGCTCAGCCGGCGGTCTCGACCAGCGTCGCGATCTCCTGCTCGATGAGGTCGGCGAGCACGTCGACGTCGGCCACCCTGTCCCGGTCGGCGTTCAACCCGAAGAAGAGGCGGCCGTCGTAGCTGGTGATGCCGACCGACAGACCCTGTCCCGGCGCCAGCGGCACCACGGGGACGACCTCCAGCATCCGTCCCCCCGCCGCGTACAGCGGCTGCTGCGGGCCGGGCACGTTGGTGATCACCAGGTTCGACACGCGGCGGGACAGTCCTCGCGCCGCCCGCGCGCCGAGGGCGTGCAGGGTGGGCGGGGCGAAGCCGGTCAGGGCGATGAGCGTCTGCGCCCCCACCGACCGGCCCTGCTGGTTCACCCCCCGCATCGCGTAGCTGATCCGCGCGAGCCGCACCCGCGGGTTCGGCTCCCCCACGGGCAGGTCCACGAGGTAGCTGGAGACCCGGTTGCCGGGAGCGTCCTCCTCCTCGCCCTGCACGGAGACCGGCACCATGGCCCGGACGGAGGTGGAGCCGAGCACGGCCTGCCCGCGGGACAGCAGCCAGTCGCGCAGCGCTCCCGCGACCACGGTGAGCAGGACGTCGTTGACCGTCCCGCCGTGCGCCTTGCGCACCGCCTTGACGACGTCGAGGTCCGCGCGCGCCACCGCGACCCGCCGCTGGCTGCCGTTGGCCGCGTTCAGCGGACTGCGTGGCGCGGCGGACAGCGCCGACCGGGTGGCCCGGGCCACGCCGCCGACGGCGCTGCCCAGGCGGACGCCGGTGGTCCGCAGGTCGGAGACGGCGTGGCGCGCGGTGTCCACCACCGCCGTGGGCCGGGCGACGTACTCCTCCACGGCGTCGCGGACCAGTCGCAGGGTGGTCGGCAGCCGACGGGGGCGCCACGGTTCCGGCTCCGGGAGGACGACGTCCGGGACGGGGTCCAGCAACACCTGCCCGATGTCCACCGCCCCGAGCCCGTCGACGAGGGCCGGGTGGGTCTTGGTGACGACCGCGACCCGACCCTCGGCCAGGCCCTCCACGAGGTAGAGCTCCCACAACGGGCGGCTGCGGTCCAGCGGTCGCGCGGTCACGCGGGAGACCAGGTCGAGCAGCTGCGTCTCGGTGCCCGGACGCGGCACCGCCGACCGCCGCACGTGGTACTCGGCGTCGAAGTCGGGGTCGTCGACCCACACGGGGTTGGCCAGGTGCCCGGGGACCTCCAGGACCCGCTGCCGGTAGCGCGGGACCAGCGGCAGCCGGGCCTCGACCAGCGCGGCGATCGCCTCCAGGCCGCCCGGCGGCGGCTCGAGCACCAGCACCCCGGCCACGTGCATCGGGCTGTCCGGCTTCTCCAGGTACAGGAAGGACGCGTCCAGGGTGGTCAGTCGCTCCACCATCGGCCTCCTCCCGCTCGGAGGCCCACGCTACGACGGGGGCGATCCGGTCGGCACCCGCTGACGAGGATCACGCGCCCGCCTCAGCCGGCTCGTCGCCGGGAGCCGACGCGCCGACGGCCGGTCGCCGGCCGGCGTACGCCGGTGACGGACGCGGCGAGCGCCCGCAGCTCGGTCCGCAGCGGGGACGCCGGCGCGACCTCGGCGAGGGTGCGGCCGTCCGCGAGGGCGGCATCGGTCGCGCGCCGGTCCGCGGGCAGGAAGGCGGCCACCGGCTGCCCGGCGAACCGGTCCAGCGCCTCGGCGATCTCCCGGCGCGGGTCGCCCGGCACGGGGCCGCGGCGCACCTGGTTGACCACGACCACCGGCTCGACGCCCGGGACGGCGTCCCGCAGCTCCCCGAGGGCCCGGATCGTGCGCTGCAGGGCGACCGGATCGGCGCCGCTGACGCAGATCACCGTGTCCGCGGCCTCGAGGACGGTCAGCGTCACCCCGTTGCGGCGGGGCGCCGCGGTGTCGAAGGACAGCTCCTCGTCCTCCTCCAGGCTGAAGGAACAGTCGACGACGGTCAGGTCGGCCGCTCGGCGCGCCTCCTCGAGCACCGCCGCCACGCCGTGCGGCCGCAGCTCGGGCCAGCGGTCGGCCCGCGCGAGGCCGGTCAGGACGCCGAGCCGTGGGCGCACCGCCCAGGCCAGCCGCGTCAGGGCGGCGTCGTCGAGCGTCCCCGCCAGCGCCTGGCGGGCCGCGCCGGCCAGTCCGGGCGACTCGTCCAGCAGGCCCAGCACCTGGGCCACCACCCCGCCGTACACGTCGGCATCGACCAGCAGGGTCCGCACGTCCAGCCGGGCCGCCTCGTCGGCGAGCCCGACCGCGACCGTCGTCCGCCCGGGGGCGCCCGTCGGCCCCCACACCGCGACGACCCGTCCCGCGCCCGGCTGCCGCTCCACGGGCGCAGCGGCCGGCGTCGTCGCGGGCAGGGCCGCGCGCGGATCGGCGATGTCCCGCCCGGTCCGGAGCCCGCCGGTGACCGCGTCCCGCAGCGCCTGGGCGATGCCGTCGGGCTCGGTGTCGGCCGGCAGCACGTGCACCACGCCGAGTGCGCGCAACCGGTCCGCCGCCCGGTCGTCGCCGGGATCGACGAGCCCGACCACGGCGACACCGGCGGCGGCCAGGCGCGACACCGCGTCGGCGTCCAGCCGTCGCAGGTCGGCGGAGAGCAGTGCGGCCTGGCCGGTGCCGGTGGCGGCGGCCGCGAGCAACTCGGAGACGTCGACGCACCGGCGGACGACGGTGACCCCGTGGTCGGTCCGGTCCAGCGCACCGACCAGCTCCGACTCCCACCCCGCCCCGGTGACGGCGGTGAAGACCTGCACGGCCATCAGGGCGCCGGCTCCGTGGCGGCGTCCGGCTGCCCGGGCGAGGGTTCGCCGGCCGGCGTCTCGGCCACGGGCTGCCCCTCCACTCCCGTGCCCCTGGCGGGTGCGGAGGCACCGGGGGCGGAGGCAGCGGGGCCCGAGGCAGCGGCGGCACCGGTGGGCACGGCGGCCGCCCCGTCCGGCGACGGGGCGTCCACAGACTCGTGCACGACGACGACCAGCGGCCGGCCGGCGATGGCACCGAGCACCGCCGGGGCGCGGCCGGCCGGCACCGAGACCACCACCTGCACCGTCGTCGTCGCCGTGGACAGCACCCCCTCGGCGCGCCCGGAGATCGCCTGGACGGGGGCCGCGCCGACGACCAGCGAGACGTCGGAGGGACCGGTGGCGCCGACCGCCGGGTCCGCGACGGCGTAGACGTCCACGACCTGACCGCGTACCAGGCCCGGTGGGACGTAGCCCGCCTGCACCGGCAGGGCGACCTGGACCAGTTCGGCCGGCTCCTCGAGGGAGGCGCGGGGCAGCAGCTCGCCGGCCCGCACCGCTCGCGCGAGCGTGCGCCCCTCCGGCCGGGTGCCGACCGCCAGGTACGCCCCCGCCGCGCCGTCGAGCCGGACGTCGACCGCGACGAGGTCGGCCGCGGTGAGGACGGTGCCCGCGGCCAGGTCGCCGGTGGCCGACCAGACCGGCACGGTGGCGTCGGCGGCCGCGACCACACGGGCGCCCAACAGCACCGACCCCAGCACGAGGAGGACACCGAGCACGAGGCGCAGGTCCAGCCAGCGCGGCGGCCGCACGCGCCGCGGCACCGGCCCCGCGACCGGGTCGGCCGGACGCGGCGAGGTGGGGGTGGTGATCGGCGAGCTCACGGCCAGCGGTTCCTCCGGGGCTGCGGATCGTCGTCGACGACCTCGTTGGGTGACGGTCGGACGCAGATGATGCGGCACGGACGCGTATCGCCGCAGTCGCCGTCCACACGTTCGGGTGTGGACGACGCGCATGCCACCCGGACGGGGCTGCCAGACTGGGCGGGACCGGACGGAGAGACCTGATGCCCACACCGCGCTTCCTGACCCTCGACGACGTCGCCGAGATCCTCAACGTGTCGTGGTCGCAGGCCTACGCGCTCGTCCGCCGCAAGGAGCTCATCGCCATCCAGATCGGCGGCCGCGGCCAGTGGCGCGTGGAGGTGGACGAGCTGGAGCGCTTCATCCAGCAGAAGTACGCCGAGGCCCGCGCCGGCACCGCGCCGGAGCAGCCCGCCCCCGCGGAGTCCGACGAGCCCGCCGAGCAGGACGCCGAGAGCACCCCCTCCGCCACCGGCGGTCGCCGCCGGCGCTGACCCGGCTCAGCCGAGACCGGGCGCGAGCGTCCGCACCACCGCGACCGCCGAGAGCGCCACCACCCGCACGCCCCGTACCGCATCGGCGCGTCGTGGCTGGTCGGCGTCGTGCTCGGCGAGCTCGAAGAAGTCCGCGCCCACACCGTCGACCGTGCCGACGTGCACGGAGCCGTCGTCGAGGACCACCTGGACGGCGGCCCGGTCGCGGGCCAGGCCGCGCAGCGCGCGCCGCAGGTCGAGTCGACCCCGCACCGCCCCCTCGGGCTCGGCCACCGCCGTGCCCCGCCCCAGGCCGCCCACCGACCGCACCGACGCGAACGCCACCAGTACCTCGCGCCGGGCGTCGTCGGCCAGCAGGAGCCAGTCCCTGCCGACGTCGGTGAGCGTCCCGGCCACGTCCCCGGCGCCCCGGCACCGCAGACCGACGCGCCGGCCCACCGACCCCGCCACCCGCTCGGGAAGCCGGACCGCGCCCACTTCGGCGCGGCGACGGGACCCCTCCTCGGCCCGCTCCATCGCGGCCTCGGCGGCGTCGAACTCCGCCTGCAGATCGGTGAACAGCTGTTGCCAGCGCATGGTGCACCTCCTCGGCCAAGCGTAGATGGATGTCGAATCTTGCGTTTGATTGCGTTTGCGTGGTTTCGTCTCGATCCGTCGCTGAGTCGAGGAGGAGACATGTCGATCCGCCGCCTGTTGGGCACGGGCCTGGCCATGGCCGCGGTCGCGGTCGCCCTCCGTGCGCTCACCCCGGACCTCGGCTGGGTCTCCGGGTACGGCCTGGACCTGCAGCGGGCCGCCGACGACCGAGGGGCCGAGGCACTCCTCCTCGGTGCTGTGGCCGCCGGCGCGTGGACCGTCTGGGCCTGGGGCGTGCTCGGCCTCGCGCTGACCGCGCTGTCCGCGGTCCCGGGTGCCGTCGGCGCCCTCTCCCGCACGCTCGCCCGCCGCCTCCTGCCCGCCGGCGCACGGAGGGCCGCGGCCCTGGCACTCGGCGTCGGCCTCGTCGCCGGGGGCCCGCTGCTGACCGCGTGCGGCCCCGGTCCGGCGGCCGCAGCACCGGCGGCGGTCGCCGGGCCGGCCCCCACGGACGTCCGGCCGGATCCGGCGGGCGTCGTCGCGGACGGGCCCGGCCGCATCGCGGACGGGCCCCGCCACATCGCGGACTGGCCCGGCCGCATCGCGGACTGGCCCACCGCCACCGACCGCGCGCCGGCGGGCACGCCCACGGCACCCACCGAGCCCACTGAGCCCGCCGAGCCCGCAACGTCGACGGAGTCCGCGACACCGGCACGGCCCGCACCGGTCGCCACCGGATCACCTCAGCCCGAGGCGGTCCCCGACTGGCCGATGCCGGCGTCCGGCACCCACGTGGTCCTGCGCGGCGAGTGCCTCTGGGACATCGCCTCCGCTGACCTCCGGCAGCGCACCGGCCGTCCGCCCAGCGGCGGTGAGGTCGCGGCGGCCGTCCACGCCTGGTGGCGGGCGAACGCGGCGGTCATCGGCCCGGACCCCGACGTCCTGCTGCCCGGCCAGGTCCTGAACCCACCTGCGGCGCCGTGACCGCCGCCCGGCCAGGTCCTGAACCCACCAGCGGCGCCGTGACCGCCGCCCCGTCCCCGATCCCACCCCGAGCACCGGAGCATTCGATGACCGCGTCCCTCTCCCCCACCGCGCCGCCCCACGCCGAGGCGCGGCCGCTCCCCGCCGCTCCGCTGCGCCTGGTCGTCGTGCCCACCCCGCAGCCGCCGCTGGACGAGGAACCGGCCCGCCGGCTGGTCCTCCCCGGGGTCGCGGTGCCGCGCCCGGCGCACCGCCCGGGTCCGCGGATCCGTCCCGACCGCGGCCCGGCCGGCTGTGCGACCGGCTTCGGGCCGGCCTGGTCCGGTCGCGCCGACCTGCCCGACCCGAGGCCGGCCGGCCGGCGGCTGCTCCTGCTGACCCTCGAGGCGCTGACGGGGCTCCGACCGCTGGCCCAGATCCAGTCACTGACGTCGGTCGGGGTCTTCGCCGCCCTGACCAGCGGACGCCGGCCGCGCTGGTGCTCGGGCGGCACCGCCCCGGTGCTGCTCGGCCCCGTGCACGTGTGCGAGCCGGTCGACGGGGTCGCGGAGGTCACCGCCGTGGCACGCCGCTCCGGCCGCGCGCACGCGGTGGCGGCGCGGCTGGAGGGCATCGACGGCCGGTGGCGGTGCACCGCCCTGCAGATCGGCTGAGGTGGGACGACGGCCCCGGGACGGCACGGACGACGACGCCCCCGCCGGTCGGACCGGCGGGGGCGTCGTCGTCAAGGATCAGGCGCCGGAGGGGGCGCCGTGGCAGGCCTTGTACTTCCGGCCCGACCCGCAGGGGCACGGCGCGTTGCGCGCCGGCTCCTTGGTGCCGGTGACCGTCGCGGTCTTGGCCGCCTTGGCCGGACCGCTCTCCTTGGGCGAGGCGTCCAGGCTCGGTGCCGAGTAGCTCAGCTGCTCGGTCGACCGGCGCGGCTCCTCCAGGCCCTTGACCGCCAGCTGCGGCCCGGTGCCCGTCGACGCCGGCTCGTCGGGAGCGGCCTGGGCCGGGCGGGCGGTGGGCGCCGACCGGCGGGCGGTCGGGGCCTTCGCCGGCGGCGCGACCGGAGCCTCGGGCTGCCCCCCGGCCGAGGCCGCCGGAGCCTCGGCCGGAGCGGGGGCGGCGGCCGCTGCCGCGGCGGCCGGGGCGGGGGTGGAGGCCGCTGCCGCGGCCTGCGCCGCCTTCGCGGCCGCGGCCTGGCGGGCCAGCACCCGCGCCGTCCCCTCCTGGGCGGCGGCGAGGGCCTTCGCCTCGGCCTCGGCCTGCTTGGCCGCGGCCTCCGCCTCCTGCTGCTCCTTGGTCTTGACCTCCAGGTTGAACAGGAAGCCGACCGACTCCTCCTTGATGCCGTCGAGCATCTGGTTGAACATGTCGTAGCCCTCGCGCTGGTACTCCACGACCGGGTCGCGGTTGGCCATCGCGCGCAGGTGGATGCCGGCCCGCAGGTAGTCCATCTCGTAGAGGTGCTCGCGCCACTTGCGGTCCAGCACCGACAGCAGCACCCGCCGCTCGAGCTCGCGGGTGACCTCCGAGCCGAGGGCGGCCTCCCGTTCCTCGTAGGCGCGGTGGACGTCGTCGAGCAGCTCCCGCTTCAGGACGTCGGCGGTCAGCCCCGCCTGGTCGCCGTCGGCCACGCGGTCGATCAGCTCGTCGCGGTCCAGGCCCACCGGGTAGAGGGCCTTGAGGCCGGTCCACAGCTGCTCGAGGTCCCAGTCCTCGGCGTACCCGGTCTCGGTCGCGCCGTCGACGTAGGCGCTGATCACGTCGTCGACCATCGCGCGCACCTGCTCGTGCAGGTCCTGGCCGTCGAGCACCTTGCGCCGCTCGTCGTAGATGACGGTGCGCTGGCGGTTGAGCACCTCGTCGTACTTCAGGACGTCCTTGCGGACCTCGAAGTTCTGCTGCTCGACCTGCGTCTGCGCCGAGCGGATCGCCCGGGTGACCATCTTCGACTCGATCGGCTGGTCGTCGGGGACCCGCAGCGTGGTCATCATCGACTCGAGCATCGGGCCGTTGAACCGGCGCATGAGGTCGTCGCCCAGCGACAGGTAGAACCGCGACTCACCCGGGTCGCCCTGCCGGCCGGAGCGGCCGCGCAGCTGGTTGTCGATGCGGCGGCTCTCGTGCCGCTCGGTGCCCAGCACGTACAGCCCGCCGGCGTCGGCGACCTCCTCGTGCTCGGCCTTGACCTGCTCCCTGGCCTTGGCCAGCGCGTCGTCCCAGGCGGCCTCGTACTCCTCCGGCGTCTCCGCCGGCGACAGCCCGCGGGCCCGCAGCGCCTCGTCGGCGATGAAGTCGGGGTTGCCGCCGAGCTGGATGTCGGTACCGCGGCCGGCCATGTTGGTGGCCACGGTGACCGCGCCCAGCCGCCCGGCCTGGGCGACGATGTGCGCCTCACGCGCGTGGTTCTTCGCGTTCAGGACCTCGTGCGGGATGCCGCGTCGCAGCAGCAGCTTGGAGAGCACCTCGGACTTCTCCACGCTGGCGGTGCCGACCAGCACCGGCTGGCCCTTCTCGTTCCGCTCGGCGATGTCGTCGATGACCGCGTCGAACTTCGCCTGCTCGGTCTTGTAGATGACGTCGGAGCGGTCCTCGCGGACCATCGGCCGGTTCGTCGGGATGGGGACGACGCCCAGCTTGTAGGTCTGGGAGAGCTCGGCGGCCTCGGTCTGGGCCGTGCCGGTCATCCCGGAGAGCTTCTCGTAGAGCCGGAAGTAGTTCTGCAGGGTGATCGTGGCGAGGGTCTGGTTCTCGTCCTTGATCTGCACCCGCTCCTTGGCCTCGATGGCCTGGTGCATGCCCTCGTTGTAGCGCCGTCCGGACAGCACCCGGCCGGTGAACTCGTCGACGATCAGCACCTCGCCGTTGGTGACGATGTACTGCTGGTCGCGGTGGTAGAGCTCCTTGGCCTTGAGCGCGTTGTTCAGGTAGCTGATCAGCGGGGAGTTGACCGCCTCGTAGAGGTTGTCGATGCCGAGCTGGTCCTCGACGAACTCGACGCCCTCCTCGGTGACGGCGACCGTGCGCTTGGCCTCCTCCACCTCGTAGTGGGTGTCGCGCTTCATCAGCGGCACGATCCGGGCGAACTCGACGTACCACTTGCCGGCCGACTCGGCCGGACCGCTGATGATCAGCGGGGTGCGGGCCTCGTCGATGAGGATGGAGTCGACCTCGTCGACGATCGCGTAGTGGTGCCCGCGCTGCACGAGGTCGGCCTTGCTCCAGGCCATGTTGTCGCGCAGGTAGTCGAAGCCGAACTCGTTGTTCGTGCCGTAGGTGATGTCGCAGGCGTACTGCTCGCGGCGGTGCGCCGGGCGCTCGCCGGAGAGGATCGTGCCGACCGACAGGCCGAGGAAGCGGTGCACCCGCCCCATCCACTCGGCGTCGCGCTTGGCCAGGTAGTCGTTGACCGTGACGACGTGCACGCCCTGGCCGGCCAGCGCGTTGAGGTAGGCCGGGAGGACGCCGGTCAGCGTCTTGCCCTCACCGGTCCGCATCTCGGCGATGTTGCCCAGGTGCAGCGCGGCGCCGCCCATGATCTGGACGCGGAAGTGCCGCTGGCCCAGCGTCCGGGTGGCGGCCTCGCGGACGACGGCGAAGGCCTCCGGCAGGAGGTGGTCGAGGGTCTCCCCCTCCTCCAGCCGCTCCCTGAACTCGTCGGTCTTGGCCCGCAGCTCCGCGTCGGTGAGGTCGGCGACGTCGTCCGCCAGCGACTCGACCGCGTCAGCGATCTTGTTCAGCCGTCGGAGGATCTTGCCCTCACCGGCACGGAGGATCTTCGAGAACACCACGTACCCCAGCGTAGGCGGCGTCCGCAGCGGGACAGGTGGTTGACGGCGACAATCCCGGGGTGGCGCACCACTTGGACGACCTGGGCCCCGGCCTGCTCACCTTCCTCACCGAACGGCACCTGGCCACGCTCACGACCCTGCGCCCGGACGGCAGCCCGCACGTCGTCCCGGTCGGGGTGACCTACGACGCGGCCACCCGCACCGCGCGGGTCATCACCTCGGGGGGCTCGGCCAAGGCCCGCCACGTGCGGTCGGGGCAGTCACGGGTCGCCGTCTGCCAGGTCGACGGACGCCGGTGGGTGACCCTCGAGGGGACGGCGGTGGTGCGGGAGGACGCCGCGTCGGTGGCCGACGCCGAGGACCGCTACGCCCGCCGCTACCGCACCCCGCGGGCGAACCCGGCGCGGGTGGTCCTGGAGATCTCGGTCGACCGCGTCCTGGGGAACGCCTGAGACTGCAGGCGTGGAACTGTCCGGCATCGACCTGACCACCGAGGTGGTGCGCACGGACCGGCTGGTGCTGCGCCCCCACCGCCCCGACGACGAGGACGCCGTCCTGCGCGCCTGCCAGGACCCGGGCATCCAGCAGTGGATCGCCACGGTCCCGGTGCCCTACACCCGGGCCGACGCCCGTGCCTGGGTGGCCGACGTGGCGCCACGGGAGCGGGCGGAGGGCCGCGGCCTGCCGGTGGCGGTCGAGGCCGACGGGGAGTTCGTGGGGTCGGGCGGCGTGCACCTGCGCGAGGGCCGGTTCGGGCCGGAGGTCGGCTACTGGATCGCGCCGTGGGCCCGTGGCCGCGGGTACGCCGCGGAGACGGCGCACGCGCTGGCGGAGTGGGCGCTGGGGCTGGGGGCACCCCGGGTGCACCTGGTCGCCGACGTGGACAACACCGCGTCGCAGATCGTCGCCGAGCGGGCCGGCTTCACCCGTGAGGGGCTGGTGCGCTCGTGCCTGGACCGGCGGGACGGCACCCGCGCGGACGCGGTGCTGTTCGGCCGGGTCGCCGGGGACTGAGACGGCGGGCGGGGCGCCTCCCGCGCTCCGCCCGCCGCGCGATCAGAGAGGGGCCGCCGCGGGCTGGGCGGGCTGCTGCTCGAGCTTGCCGTCGAGCGGGGCGTCGACGAGCCGGATGAGGCCGTAGTCGTAGGCGTGCCGCCGGTAGACCACCGTCGGCTGGCCGGTGTCGGCGCACTGGAACAGGAAGAAGTCGTGGCCGACCAGTTCCATCTCGTGGAGGGCCTGGTCGACGGTCATCGGGGTGGCGGGGTGGTGCTTCTCCCGGACGATCCGCCCGGGCAGGTGCTCGTCGAGGTCCGTGACGTGCGGCCCCTCGGCGGCGAGCTGACGTTCGCGGTCCAGTGCCTCGAGGACGCCGGGGTCGGCTCCACCGCCGACGCGGACGGTGGCGGGGGTGCGCCGACCGTGGTGCACGCGGCGGCGGTCGGCCGCCTTGCGCAACCGGTGCTCGAGCTTTCCGGCCGCCAGGTCGAGGCCGGAGTAGAAGTCCGGGGCGCTGGCCTCGGCTCGGATGACGGGGCCCTTGCCCCGGAGGGTGATCTCCACGCGCTGGCACTGCGAGGACTGGCGCGGGTTCTTCTCGTGGAAGAGCTCCACGTCGACGCGGAGGATCTTCAACTTGCCGTCGAAACGTTCGAGCTGGCCGACCTTGTCCTCGACGTGCTGTCGGTAGTGCTCGGGGACTTCGACGTTGCGGCCACGGACCACGATCTCCATGAGACCTCCCGGTAGGACGGGCTGTGATCGGTTCCACGCTAGTCGCCGTTCCCGGGTCCCGACAGTCGACCTTGACGGCCGCTTCGGCCGGGTCCGGGACCCCCCACCGGAGCCCCCGCGGAGGCCCGCCGGGGGGTGGCGGCGACCACCGCGGCGAGCACCGGCGGGCCCGGTTCCGGTACCACGGAGGCCAGCTGGGCGGCGGCCTCGGTGAGGGTCGCGCCGCTGGTCACGACGTCGTCGACCACCACGAGGGCCACGCCCGGTGGACGCGGTGGCGGCTCGCCGCGCAGGGCGAAGGTGCCGGCCAGGTTGGCCCGCCGCTGCGCCGCCGACAGCCCGGCGGAGTCACGGGCCCGCCCGGAGCGTCGCAGCAGCCGGACCTCCGCCGCCGGCAGCCCCGCGGCCCGCAGTTCGGCGACGGCGCGGCCGGTCAGCTCCCGCACGTGGTCGCGGCCGCGGGTGCGCAGCGCGGCCCGCCCGCTCGGCACCGGGACCAGCCACACCGGCCCGGGCACGGTCGGCAGCCCGGCGAGCACCCCGGCGACGGCGAGCGCCAGGGCCGCTCCCAGTGGACGGGCCAGCTCGGCGCGGCCACGCTCCTTGAACGCGTTGACCGCCGGGCGCACGGGGCCGGCGTAGGCGCCCGCGGCCACCGTGGGCGGGAACCCGGCCGGGAAGCGCCGCGGCTGGGCCAGGCGCGGCACGGTGAGCAGCGCCGCGCAGCGCCGGCACAGCACCGCGCCGGGCAGCTCGCACCCGGCGCACAGCCGCGGCAGGAGCAGGTCGGTCAGCGCCGCGAGCAGGCCGCCGTCCACTCCCCCAGCGTCGCCGTCGGGACGCCGTCGGCCCAGGGGCGGCCGGCATCTGTGGACACCGGCCGGCAGGTGGACACCGGCTCACACCGGGTAGAAGGGCTCCTCCCCCGGCAGCGGCTGCTCGCCGCGGACCAGCGTCACCCAGGTGCCGCCGGCCACCTGCCACTGCCAGATGGTGCCGCCGGCGCTCACCAGCGGCGGCCGGCCGGGGGCGGCCGCCACCCGGGTGGGCTGGCTGGGCAGCCCGGCCGTCGGCACGGCGGTCAGGCCCCAGCCGTCCACCCCGACCGTGTAGGGGACGACGCGGTCCTCACCGGCGTCCCCGGCCAGCACCAGAAGGCTGCCCGCCGTCCGCCAGGCCACGTCGGCGACCGAGGACAGCGTCGGCGCCACCTCCCGCAGGTCGCGCAGCGCGACGGGCCCCTCGTCGGAGCGCACCACGGTGCCGACGTAGAGAGCCTCGCGCTGCCCGTCGTCCACCACCACGGCGGCGCGGACGCCGTCGGGTGAGAGCTGCAGCTCCGAGGCGCGCCCGAGGCCGGGCAGCGTCGGCGCGCTGACCGACTGCGGGGTGCCGCCGGCCGGCACCCGGACGACCGCGCCGCCGTCCCGGATCAGCCAGAACTCCCCGCGCGTCGCGGCGACGGTCGGCTCGCTGAGGGTCGTGCCCGACAGCACCGCGGTCAGGTCACCGCCGTAGGCGCCGGCCAGCAGCGTCGCCTGGCCGTCGTCCCCGGTGGTGCCGACCATCGCCGTGGGCTCGCCGGTGCGCCGGTCGATCGAGACCGCGGCGCTGGTCAGCACGTAGGCGCCGGTGCCGGCCGGGCCGGGCGCCGCGGCGTTCTCGACCGTGCGCAGCGCCCCGGCCTGGACGTAGTGGCCGACCGCGCCGACCGGGACGGTGTCGGGGTCGAAGGCCGACCAGGTGTCGGTCGACTGCACCGGCGTGACGCCCTCGATGCGCAGCGGCTGACCGTCGACCAGGATGTCGACCGAGCTGACCGGCAACTGCTCGAGGGTCCACACCAGCTGGGCGGAGAGCTCGGCCAGCCGCGACGGCGGCGCGTCGCCCAGCCCGGTCAGGTCGACGGTGACCGACTCCGCCGAGACCGTCACCGTGCTGCGCAGCGAGACGCCGGCCAGCTCGTTGTGCACCCCCGCCGCCAGCGACGCGGACGGCCCGTCGAGCATCCGCTCGACGAGCACCGTCGGCTGCGCCTCCCCGCTGATCAGATACCGCGGGTCGGGCACCACCCGCTGCCCGGTGGGGTCGACGAAGTAGAGGTCCCGCCGCTCGTAGAGCCGCTCGAAGTCCGGTTCGAGGACCAGCAGCCCGTCCGGCGGGTTGGTGATCCGCGACTCCCCGTCGACCTCGGTGAGGGTGAACTCCCGGGTGTAGACCTCCTGCGCGCCCACGGTGAACACCCCGCGCTGGTCCACCGTGCCGACCAGCGTGGCGGTCACCACGACCGAGCCGGCGTCGGTGGTGACCGTCGCGTAGTCCTGGCCGAGGACGGTGATCCCGGCCTCGTCCGACCACGCGCCTGCCGCCTCCGGGGCCATGTGCTCCCGGGCCACGGGGTGGCCGCGGACCCGGCTGGCCCCGGCGTCGAGGAAGCCGCGCACGACCTCCTCCGGGGTCGCGCCCTGCTCCGGCGACAACGGCTCGATCCCGACGGCGCGGTCCTGCCGGGTGGGGGCCTGGGTGATCTGCACCGTCGGCGAGCTCGTCGGCACCGTCGAGCAGGCGGGCAGCAGCGCCGGTAGGAGAAGGGCCAGGACGGCGACGCGGCGCCTCACGATCGTGGTCCGGGACGGCGGGCGATCGCCGGGCGCAGCGGCAGCGGCGAGCTGGTGAGGTCCGCTCCGGCCGACAGCGGGAGCGTGAGGCGGAACTGCGCACCGACGCCGGGCTGGCCCCACACCTGCAGCCAGCCGCCGTGCAGGCGGGCGTCCTCCAGGCTGATCGACAGGCCCAGCCCGCTGCCGCCGACGGTGCGCACCCGCGACGGGTCGGCCCGCCAGAACCGGTCGAACACGTGCTGGGCCTCGGCCGAGGACAGGCCGACGCCGTGGTCGCGGACGGTCACCGCCGCCGCCGTCCGGTTGGCCGCCCAGGTGATCTCCACGGGGTGGCCGGCGCCGTGCTCGATGGCGTTGCCGACCAGGTTGCGCAGGATCCGCTCCACCCGCCGCGCGTCGACCTCGGCGATGACGTCGGAGCCGGGGCCGGTGACGGTCAGCTCGCAGCCGTGCCGCCGGGCCAGCGCCGACATGCCCCCCGCCACCCGGCCCACGAGGGCGCCGAGGTCGGTGGGCTCCCAGTCCAGGACGGCGGCCCCCGCGTCGTAGCGGCTGATCTCCAGCAGGTCGGTGAGCAGCGCCTCGAAGCGGTCCAGCTCGGTGTGCAGCAGCTCGGCGGAGCGGGCCACGTGCGCGGGGAAGTCGCCCCGGGACTCGTAGAGGATCTCGGCGGCCATCTGCACCGTGGTCAGCGGCGTCCGCAGCTCGTGGGAGACGTCGGAGGTGAACCGCTGCTGCAGCTGGGACAGCCCCTCCAGCTGCGTGATCTGGCGCTGGAGACTGTCGGCCATCGCGTTGAAGCTGGTGGCCAGCCGGGCGAGGTCGTCCTCTCCGCGCACGGTCATCCGCTCCTCCAGCTGCCCCTCGGCCAGCCGCTGGGCGATGCCGGCGGCGCGGCGGACCGGGTCCACGACCAGCCGGGTGACCAGCACCCCGATGCCGACGACGAAGAGCGTGAGCGCGATGCCGCTGATCACCACGGTGCTGCGGATCAGCGACAGGCTCTCCTCCTCCTGGTCGAGGGGGAAGGCGTAGTACAGCTCGATCCGCTCCGGCGCCGCGGCGTCGGTGGGCACGGGGGCGCCGATGAGCAGGGTCGGGCGGGGCTCGTCGGTCGCGTCCGGGATCATCGCGTACTGCGAGAACTGGCCGCCCGAGGCGACGTCGGCGCGCAGCTCGGCCGGGATCGCCGGGTAGACGAAGCGGCGGCTCGGGGCCGGCCGCTCGGTGTCGCCGCTCCGGTAGACCATGACGACGTCGAAGTCGCCGGCCGGGCCGCCGCGCTCCTTGAGCTGCTTGACGGTGCGGTCCAGGGTCGACCGGACGCTCGCGGCGTCGCCGGTCGCGATGCCGGCCACCTCGCTCTGCGCGTACAGCACCCCGGCCTGCGCCTGGTCCACCGCGGCCTGCCGTTTCACCGACAGCAGTTGGTCCCGGATCTGGGTGAACAGCACCATGCTCACGATCACGACGACGGTGCCGGCGACCACCATCGTGATGGCCCCGACCCGTACGTGCAGCGAGGAGCGCCACGCGTGCAGGGCGCGGGCGCCCGTCCGGCGCGCCAGCACCCGCGCCCGCACGACGCGGCGGCGCAGCCGGCGGCGGACCGACGCCAGGTCGGCCGGGCGCGCCTGCCGCGGCCCGGCCGGGGTCACCACCCCGGCGGAGGACGACGACGGCGCGTCGTCCTCCGCCGGCGCCGGGGTGGCCTCGGTCGCGGGCCGGGTCGTGCTCACGGTCCGGCGGGCCGGGTCACCGTCGCGATGCCCGCCGGCTCGATCACGGTGCCATGCGGTTCGCTCCCGCGGCCCGCTCCGCTCCTCGCTGGTTCCTCGCTGCGATGCTCACGGGCCTGTCCGCTCACGGCGGGCCGGCCTTGTAGCCCACGCCGCGCACGGTCAGCACGATCTCCGGCTTCTCCGGGTCGCGCTCGATCTTGGCCCGCAGCCGCTGCACGTGGACGTTCACCAGCCGGGTGTCGGCCGCGTGCCGGTAGCCCCACACCTGCTCGAGCAGCAGCTCGCGGGTGAACACCTGGCGCGGCTTGCGGGCCAGGGCCACCAGCAGGTCGAACTCCAGCGGGGTCAGCGCGATCGGGACGCCGTCCCGCGTGACCTGGTGGGCCGGGACGTCGATCTGGACGTCGCCGATGCTGAGGCTCTCCGCCTGGCCGGTCTCGCCGCGGCGCAGCTGGGCGCGCACCCGGGCGACCAGCTCGACGGGCTTGAACGGCTTGGTGACGTAGTCGTCGGCGCCGGCCTCGAGCCCCTGGACGACGTCGATCGTGTCGCCCTTCGCGGTGAGCATGACGATCGGCACCGTCGACTGTGTGCGGATGTCCTGGCAGATCTGCAGGCCGTTGCGGCCCGGCAGCATGAGGTCGAGCAGCACGATGTCGGGCCGGGTCTGCTGGAACACGCCCACCGCGCGGTTGCCGTCGGACACGAAGGCCGGTTCGTAGCCCTCGCGTCGCAGCACGATGCCGAGCATCTCGGCGAGAGCGGCGTCGTCGTCGACGACGAGGACACGGCCGCGGCTGGAGCCGTTCTGGGGAGCGGTGGGTGGCACGGCGCCCATTCTGCGCTGAAAGACGACGGAACGAGGGCACCCGCCCGGTCATCGACCGGACGGGTGCCCCACTGGTGTCACCCAGTCGCAGTAGTCCAGCTCCGGTGAGGTGCTGGAACGGCCCCTTCCAGAGCCTGGTGACGTCCTGGCACGGCCCCCTGCACGGCCCCGCCGCGAGCCGGCGAGGGGCGGGGGCAGGGGTCCTCTCAGTACCGGTAGTGGTCCGACTTGAAGGGGCCCTCCACCGACACGCCGATGTAGTCGGCCTGCACCTTGGTCAGCTCGGTCAGCTTCACCCCGAGCGCGTCGAGGTGCAGGCGCGCCACGTGCTCGTCGAGCTTCTTGGGCAGCACGGTCACGCCGGGCGCCTGGCCCTCGTAGGCGGCCCGGTTGGTCCACAGCTCGATCTGGGCCAGCACCTGGTTGGAGAAGGAGGCGCTCATGACGAAGCTGGGGTGGCCGGTGGCGTTCCCCAGGTTCAGCAGGCGCCCCTCGGAGAGCACGATGATCGTGTGGCCGTCGGCGAACCGCCACTCGTCGACCTGCGGCTTGATCGTCGTCCGGGTGATGCCGGGCGTGCGGGCCAGGCCGGCCATGTCGATCTCGTTGTCGAAGTGGCCGATGTTGCCGACGATCGCCTGGTGCTTGGTCTGCCCGAGCAGCTCGGCGGTGATGATGTCCTTGTTGCCGGTGGCGGTGATGATGATGTCGGCCTTGCCGATGACCTCCTCGAGGGTGGTCACCTCGTAGCCGTGCATCGCCGCCTGCAGCGCGCAGATCGGGTCGATCTCGGTGACGATCACCCGCGCGCCCTGGCCGCGCAGCGACTCCGCGCAGCCCTTGCCGACGTCCCCGTAGCCGCAGACGACGGCGACCTTGCCGCCGATCATCACGTCGGTGGCGCGATTGATGCCGTCGATCAGGGAGTGCCGGCAGCCGTAGAGGTTGTCGAACTTGCTCTTGGTGACCGAGTCGTTGACGTTGATCGCCGGGAACAGCAGCCGGCCGTCGCGGGCCAGCTCGTACAGGCGCATGACGCCGGTGGTGGTCTCCTCGGTGACGCCGGCGATGCCCTGGCCGATGCGGGTCCAGTACTGCCCGTCGGCGGCGAGGGTGCCGCGCAGGACGTCGAGGATGACGCCGTACTCCTCGGAGTCGGCCTCGGTCGTGTCCGGGACGGCCCCGTCGGCCTCGAAGCGGGTGCCCAGGTGCACGAGCAGGGTCGCGTCGCCGCCGTCGTCCAGGAGCATGTTCGGGCCGACGACGTCCCCGGCCTCGTTCCGGAACTCGAACAGCCGCTGCGTGCACCACCAGTACTCCTCCAGCGTCTCGCCCTTCCAGGCGAACACCGGGACGCCGGCAGGCTCCTCGGGGGTGCCGTCGCCGACGACGATCGCGGCGGCCGCGTGGTCCTGGGTGGAGAAGATGTTGCAGCTGACCCAGCGGACGTCCGCGCCCAGCGCGGTGAGCGTCTCGATGAGGACGGCGGTCTGCACGGTCATGTGCAGCGAGCCGGCGATGCGGGCGCCGGCCAGGGGCTGGGCCTCGCCGTACTCGGCGCGCAGCGCCATCAGGCCGGGCATCTCGTGCTCGGCGAGGGTGATCTCCTTGCGGCCGAAGCCGGCGAGGGAGAGGTCGGCGACCTTGAAGTCGCCGTCGTTCAGGACGCGGGTGCCGGTCGAGGCAGTCATGTCGCTCCAGGTTCCGGCCCGGCCACCCGGCCAGGCCATGCGTGTTCGCTGCGATCCCCGCGCACGGCGGGGAGAGCGAGCATGCCGAGGCTTCGGCGGGGCTCGTGCCGTCGTCCAGCGTACGCGGACGACGCCGCGGAGCTCACTCGCAGCCGACGCCGTCCCCGTCCCCGTCGAAGGCGTCCCGCCAGCCCGGCTCGCCCCGGCGGATGGGCGCGGCGCCGGCGGCCCGGACGGCGCCGCAGTCGGCGTAGCCGACCTCGGCCGGGGACGTCGCCGCCGGATCGCCACCGGGCAGTGGCTCCGCGGGGCAGTCCGACAGCACGGTGGCCGCGGCGTTGCGCTCGGCGCGGGTCACCCACAGCCCGTACCCGGACTTCACCGCGACCTGCCGGGCCACGTAGGCGCAGCGGTAGGACCGGTCGGGCGGCAGCCAGGTCGCGGCGTCGCCGTCCCCCTTCTGCATGTTCAGCGGGCCGTCGACGGCGAGCAGGTTCAGCGGGTCGTTGGCGAAGGCGGTGCGGCGGGCGGGATCCCAGCCCTGGGCGCCCTTCTGCCAGGCGTCGGACAGGGCGACGACGTGGTCGATCTGCACGTCGTCGCTGGTGTCCTGGCCGCGCCGGAACTCGATGGTGCGCCCGGAGTAGGGGTCGGCGAGGGTGCCGGTGAGGACGACGCAGTTGCGCGTCGTCTCGCCGGTCAGGTCGCGGGCCAGCACGTCGTTGCGGGTGTCGCAGCCGTTGCGGTCGACGTCGACCCAGCCGTCGCCGAAGCGGTCGCGCTCGTACCCGGTGCTCGGCGCGCGCCCCTTCACCGCCAGGTCCCCGAGGACCGCCAGCGCCGAGCCGGGCGGTGCGGTGTCGATCGCCTCCTGCGCGGCGGCGTCGGAGAGGACGCCGGTGGGCGGCCCGCTGGCGTCCTCGGCGAGCGGCTCGCAAGCGCTGAGGGCCCCGGCGAGCGCGAGCGCGGCCAGGGTCGACCGCACGCCGGCGCGGCGCCGGCGCGGGAGAGCGGTGGTGCGGGCGGTCACGGGCCTCCCCGGTGCGGAAGCGACGGGACGACGCTAGGCCGCCGTCCCGCCGCTCCCGGGGCGCCACGCCCCGGCTCACCCCGGCGTCGGCTGGCCCGGGTCGGTGATGCGGACGACGACCTGCTCGTTGTTGGACGTGTAGGCCACGTACTGGACCTGCGCGCCGGTGCGGTCCAGCCACTCCTCCCAGGCCCGGAACTCGTGCTGCTCCCAGCCGGGGAAGTTGAAGAACTCGTCGAAGACCAGCACCGATCCGGCGGCCAGCCGGGGCCCGACCTGGTCCAGCACCGTCACCGCCGAGGAGTAGAGGTCCCCGTCGACGTGCACGAAGTCGACCGTGCCGGGGTGGTCGGCCAGGAAGCCGGGGAGGGTGTCGTCGAACCAGCCCACCACCAGCTCGGCGCCGTCGACGTCCGGCAGCCCGCCCACGGCGAAGGCGCCCGCCCGGACGTGCGGCCGGTAGTCCTCGGGCAGGCCCTTGAAGGAGTCGAACCCGAAGACGTCGCGGCGCCCGCGTTCACGGGCGATGACCTCCAGGGACCGCCCCTCGAAGACGCCGAACTCCAGGGCCAGCCCGCCCCGCGGCGCGATCTGCACCCCGTACTCGAGGGTGCTCTCCCGGTCGTGGAAGGCGCGGGCCGTCGGCATCGCCCGCGCGGCGAACCGCGCCGAGCCCACGGCCGCGTCCCGCTCCCCCGCCGCCAGCAGGTCGCGGCGGGAGCGGAACTCCACCTCGTGGACCGCGCCGATCGCGCGGTCGACCTCGGCGGCGACGACGTCGCGGACCACCCGCGCCAGCCGCGCCTCGGCTGGTGCGACCACCGTCCGCACCAGCCACCGTCGGGCCGCCGCTGCGACCCTGCCCCGCCCCTGCCCTCGTCGTCCTCGCGCCATGCGACCGCCTCGTCCTCCCGGCGGCCGCCCCGGGCCGGCGCCGGACCTCCGGGGAACCTAGCGGTTCCCCGGCCCGCGCCGCCCCGGCTCGGTCGCGGCTACGGGCTGTCGAACAGCCGGCCCCACGTCGCGCGGGAGGTCAGCTCCGGGACGCCGGCCCGCCACCGGTCCCGGGCCTGGTCGCCCTCCCGGGACAGCCGCCACAGCACGGCCGCCCCGCGCCGGCTTAGGTCGCGCATCAGCTGCCGGTCGTAGCGGCGCACCCGGACGCCCTCCTGCGAGGGGTCGGTCACCACGGCGGTCTCGAACAGCGACACGTGCCACCAGTGGGCGTCGGCGTCGCTGATCGCGGCCTTGCCCTTCGCCTTGCCCAGCAGCTGCCAGAGGACGCGCTTGGCCAGCACGGACTTCGGCATCGACGGGGTCCCCCCGGCCACGGTGCGCTCGATCGCGTCGGCGTCCACGCCGGGCACTGCCGAGGCGGGGTGGTTCTTCGTCTCGGGGTGGGCCGACCACAGCGCGCGGATCTCGCGGGACACCCCCGCGCCGCCGTCGGCGAGCACCTCCGGGCCGCGCAGGAAGTCCTCGACCGCCTTGAGCATGAGCACCGCCAGGCCGTAGCGCATCGAGACCAGGTAGTTGGCCAGCTGGCGGGCCAGGTGCTCGACGATGCGCCCACGGTCGAACTCCCCGTGCAGGGCGCTGGTGATCAGCGAGTTGCGGAAGCTGAAGTACCGCGACCAGTCGTCCCAGTTCTTCCAGGCGAAGTCGGCGTGCCACACGCCGGCCCCCGGCAGCGTCACGGTCGGGAAGCCGGCGGCCCGGGCCCGCAGGCCGAACTCGATGTCGTCCCACTGGAAGAAGACCGGCAGCGGGTAACCGACCGCCGAGACCACCTCGGAGGGGATCAGGCAGGTCCACCAGGCGTTGTACGCCGCGTCGACCCGGACCTCCTGCTTCTCCTTGGTGACGTCGGCGTTGGTCAGCGCGTCGGGCACGGGCAGGCCCGCCCGCAGGATGTCCAGGTCGGCGGACTCGGCGCCGACGTGCAGCCGCTCGGGGTGGAACAGGTTGAGCATCTGGCCGCCGACGAGGATCGGCTTGGTGGCGGCGTCGGCGAGGCCGGTGAGGCGCACGGCGGTGTCCGGCTCCAGCCGGATGTCGTCGTCCATCAGCAGCAGGTTGACCCGGTCGACGGTCTCGTTGCGGACCGCCTCGTAGATGCCCCGGGTGAAGCCGCCCGCGCCGCCGAGGTTGGGCTGGCGCACGTAGCGCAGGACCGGCCCGAAGGCCTCCTGCAGCTGCGGGAACGCCGCCCGCGAGTCGACGGTGTCGGTGCCCTGGTCGATGACGTAGACCGCGCTCAGCCCCGAGGCGACCTCGACGTCCGAGGCGAGGGTCTGCAGGGTGGCGATGCAGTCGTCGGCCCGGTTGTAGGTGCAGATGACCACGGCCGTGGCACGGCGGCGCCGGACCGCGGGCACCGTCCAGCGCACCTGGGTGACGGTGAGCGGGGCGGCGGCGGTCTCGAACTCCAGCCACAGGGCGCCGCCGTCGACGAACCGGTCGATCGCCGCGGTGAGGCGCAGGTGCTCGGCGTCCGCGTCGCTCACCCGGGCGGTGGCCACCGTGCGCGCGACCCCCCGGCTGTCGGAGGCCATGACGCGGACCACCCCGGTGCCGCTGGCGACCAGGGTGACCCGGACCTGGTCGGCGGAGGTCCAGCGCTGCCAGTAGGAGGCGGGGAACCGGCCGAAGTAGGTGTTGGTCGAGACGACGGCGTGCGGGTCGAGGACGACGCGGTCACGCTCGCGCACCGCCGCACCCTCGGCCGCGATGCTGTAGAGGTCCGCGGGCGCCTCGGGGAAGAGCCCGGCGAAGAGGGTGCGCTGCACCAGCAGCCGTTCGCCCACCGGGGTCGCGGCGGGTGCACGCGTCTGGGGCGCGGTGGTCGGGGTCGAAAGGACCATGAGAAGCGGGTACTCCCGTCGAGCCGGTGATGAGCTGCGCCCGACCGTAACCGGGGTGGTCGGTACTCGGCCTGGGATCGGCCGTCTACCCAGGCAGTTCGCAGCGCGGCACGCTGCCGTGCCGGTCGGGTGTGGCGCTGCGTCTCCGATCGGTCACGCAGCGGTTCGACGGCGGCGACGCCGGCCCCACCACCAGGCGCCGGACTGCACGAGCACCACCAGGGCGGCGGCCGCGGCGGCGAGGGCGCCGGCGCGCAGCCCGGGTGCCCGGTACTCCAGCACGAGGGAGTGCTCCCCCGCCGGCACCTCGACCGCCAGCAGGCCGGCCGGGCCGTCGACCACCTCGACCGGTCGGCCGTCGACGGTCGCGGTGTACCCGGGCCAGGTCAGGCGCGCGAACAGCAGGCGGCCCGGCTCCGTGGCGCGGTAGCGGACCTCCTCGCGCCGGGCGGTGGCGGAGTCGGCGAGGACGGCGGTGCCGGGCGACGCCCAGGACACCCTGCCCTCGTCGTCCACGGGCCGGTCGCGCACCCAGACGACCCGCACCGGCGTCTCGAGGGCCACCCGCCAGCCCGGCGGCGGCTCGAGCGCGGCGACGTCCGGCCGCAGCGACCGCTGCACGACCAGGGTCGACACCTGCATCGCGTCGACCAGCGGGACGTCGTAGCCCGGGCCGGCCGGCTGCCAGACGCGGTCGAACGCCTCCGGGCAGGTCGCCCCGCGGTAGTCCATGCACAGCTCGGCGGTGAACTCGCGGAACCCGATGCCGCTGTAGCTGGTCACGGTCGACGCGCCGGTCGCCCGCGGCAGGTTGCCGAAGAGGATCTCGCCGTCGCGCATGTGCTCGGTGCCGACGCCGGCGAGGGCGGCCAGCTGCAGCACGGTGCCCTCGTAGGTCGACGTGCCCTCGGCCACCGACGGCAGGTCGTAGGCCGGCTGGGCCGGCGGCGGGGCGCCCTCCGGGCGGGCCGGGAACACGCTGGTCTGGAGGGTGAGGACGCACGCGGTGCCGGCGACCACCACCGCGCCGAGGGCCGGCAGGCCGCGACGGCGACCGGCCAGGACGGCCAGCGCGGTCAGCCCGGCGACGAGCAGCAGCCCCCCGAGGTGGACGCTGCCGAGGTCGGCCGGCTGCACCGCCCAGGCCAGGTAGTACCCGGCGGCGACGACGGCCGCGCTGACCACCGCCCGGGTGCGCACCGCGGTCGTGGCCAGGCCGGCGGAGAGGACGACGGCGAACAGCACCGCCACCGGCAGCCACAGGTACTCGACCAGGCGGACCGGCCACCGGAACAGCCAGAGGTTGGAGGGGCCCAGCGTGGCCAGCAGGTACCAGCCGCCCACGACGAACACGCTGACCAGCGAGCGCGCCCGGCGGCGCAGCCGGTCCCAGCGCAGCCACGGCAGCAGGGGCAGGACGAACCAGGCGAGGTAGGTGGAGGGCAGGCTCTCCAGCAGGGCGCCGTTCCAGTTGGTGATCGACGGCAGGTAGGTCGGCGAGCTGGCCGCCAGCAGGTCGCCGAGGTCGGGCACGAGGAACGTGTCGTTGACGACCTCGGCCAGCTGCTCCCGCGAGGACACCGCGTTGGCCCCCAGCAGCGGCAGGAAGACCAGGAGGGCGACCACCCCGACACAGGCGCCGAGCACGGCCAGGTGGACCAGCCGGGCCCACCGCCGGCGCAGCAGCAGCTCGACGCCGAGCGCCGCCACCACGACCGCCAGCCCGAGCGGCCCGTAGGGGTTGCCCGTGGTGACCGCCAGGAAGCCGAAGACGAAGGGGACCAGCGGGGTGAGCCGGCCGCGGGTGACCCGGTGCGCGGACCACCAGAAGTGCGTGACCCAGGTGAAGGCGAAGAGCCCGGCCGGCCAGCCGGACGCCTCGTACCAGAGGGTGAAGCCGGCCACCGGGAGTGCGGTCGCGACGACGGCGGCCGGCCAGCGGGCCGCACCGTAGCCGCGGGCCAGCAGGAACACGCCCATGGCCAGCAGCCCGAGGAACTCCACCATGACGACGAACGCGGCGAGCGACAGGTTGTCGAACGTGGAGACCAGCACGAAGTTCGCCAGGTTGACCGGGTTCCAGATGCCGGTCAGCGCCTCGGCGGCGTAGTTGCCGCCCACCCACCCGGCCGGGTCCATGGCCGGCCACTGCCCGGCGCGCAGCTGCCGGCCGAACAGGTGCCACAGCGGCGCGAACTGCTCGTGCTGGTCGCCCACGTAGTAGAAGAAGTCGCCCCGCCACTGGGGGATGACGCCCAGGGCCCACACCAGCGCCCCGATGCCGAGGGTGACCAGCCACTCGGGCAGCCGGCGGCGCCGCCGCGGCGCGGGGTGGTCGCCGGCGTCGGCGGCCACCTCGGGTGCCGCGGCGGGGGCGGGGTGCTCGTGGGTGCGCGCCGTCACCTGCGCACCTCTCGCGGCGCCGCGCCGACGGGCACCTCCGGCCGGCCGGACAGCACCCTGCGGGACAGCAGGTAGGTGACCGGGATCGCGGCGGCCGCGGCCACCAGGGGGGCGATGCGCTCGCCCATCCCGAACCACTCGACCAGGACCACGACGCCCACCGTCGTCATCACGTAGTTCGTCGCGTTGGTCAGCGGGAACAGCGCGAACTTCCGCCAGGTCGGCCGGGTGTGGAAGGTCCAGTAGCAGTTGAGGAAGAACGACACGACCATCGCCACCGCGATCGCGCACAGGTGCGCCGCCAGGTAGTGCACGACGGTGCGCAGCAGGAGGTAGCTGCCGTAGTAGACCCCGGTGTTGACGACGCCGACGACGGCGAACCGGGCGACGGGACGCAGCCGGGCCGGGATCACGGCCACGGTGCGGCGTCGCCCGGGACGGGGCTCGTCCCCGCGTCGCCGGCCGGACGCGACGCCGCGGCCCGCGTGCCGCTCCCCCGCGGGATCCGCCGCGTGACGTGCGCGGATCCGGTCTCCGCCGTCTGCGGGGCCTGCGCGCCGGGGGCTCGCACGGGGCCGGGGTGGACGGGGACGGCCTCGTTGACGCCGTCCGTGGCGACGTAGTTCCCGACCACGACCGTGCTGCGCGCCGGTGCCCGGGTCCGCCGCGGGGTGACCGTCGGCGCGTGGTCGTCGCTGGACTCGGCGACGAGGAAGTGCGGCCGCTGCTTGGACTCGTAGTAGATGCGGCCGACGTACTCCCCGATCACCCCGAGGAAGAGCAGTTGCAGCCCACCGAGGCCGATGACCGCGGCCACCAGGGTGATGTACCCGGGCACGGTGACGCCGTCGACGATGGCCGCGACCACGAGGAACGCGGTGTAGCCGAACGCCAGCGCGGTGACGACGAGACCCACGTAGATCGCCAGCCGCAGCGGGGCGTTGTTGAACGACATCACCCCGTCGATGCCGTAGTTGAGCAGCCGGCGCAGCGTCCAGCGGCTGGCGTCGCCGCCGTACCGGGACTCGTTGCGGTAGTCGATCGTGGCGGTCGGGAACCCGATCCAGGCGAACAGGCCCTTGGAGAAGCGGTTGTACTCGCCCAGTTGCAGCAGCGCGTCCACCGCGCGGCGGCTGAGCAGCCGGAAGTCCCCGACGCCGTCCTCGATGCGCACCTCGACGAGGGCGTTCACCAGCCGGTAGTACGTCCGCGAGAGCAGGGTGCGGCCGAGCGCGTCGCCGTCCCGGGTCCGGCGGGCCACCACCTGGTCGTGGCCCTGGTGGTGCAGCTCGAGCATGTCCACGATCAGTCGCGGGGGGTGCTGCAGGTCGGCGTCCATGATCACGACCGCGTCGCCGCGGGCGTAGGCCAGGCCGGCGAGCATCGCCGACTCCTTGCCGAAGTTCCGGCTCAGCGAGACGTACCGCACCCGGGGGTCCGCGACGCTGAGCTGCCGGAGCACCTCGACGGTGCGGTCCCGGCTGCCGTCGTCCACGAGCACGATCTCCAGCTCGACGCCGGTCGGCTGCACCGCCGCGCGGACCTGGTCCACCAGTTCCGGGAGCACGCGCTCCTCGTTGTGGCACGGCACGACGACGGACAGCAACATGCCCGCCATCCTCCCGGAACGGGAGCCGGTGCGCAGGCGACTGCTGCGCGGCGGTCTCCGGCGCCGCGGGGTCAGCGCAGCTGGGTGGTGGTGCGGTACAGGACGGCCGGCCCGCGGGCGGTGACCGGCTCACCGGCGGGGACGAACGCCGACTGCCCCTTACCCAGCACCAGCTCGCCGTCGGCCGCGGCCAGGACGGCGCGCCCGTCGGTGCACAGCAGCACCTGCGGCCCGCGGGTGGTGAGGACGCCGGCCTGCTCGTCGAGCTGGACGTGGGTGAGGTCGAAGTCCTGCACGGGCACCGGGTAGCGCAGTCCTCCCGGGCCGAGGACGGGGTGGATGACCGGCACGCGCCCGTCGCTGAAGTCGAGCACCTCGATGAGCGCCGCCAGGTCCACGTGCTTGGCGGTCAGGCCGCCGCGCAGGACGTTGTCGGAGCTGGCCATGACCTCCACGCCGGCCCCGCTGAGGTAGGCGTGCAGGTTGCCGGCAGGCAGGAAGACCGCCTCCCCCGGCGCCAGCTTGAGGTGGTTGCACATCAGCGAGATGACGACGCCCGGGTCACCCGGGTAGGTCTCGGCCAGCGTCGCTGCCCAGCGGTAGGTGTTGATGAACTCCGGGTCGTGCGCGGCCACGAAGCGGGCCGCGGCCTCGGCGACGGCCTGGACCAGCGAGGTCCGGCGCCGGCCGGACAGTGCCAGCAGCTGCGGGATGGCCGCGCGCAGCCCGCCGCGGGCCAGCGCGGCGATCGTCGGCTTGAGCTCCGGCAGCTGGAGCTTGGCCAGGCAGTGCAGCGACTCCTCGACCGGCCGGAAGCCGCACAGGGCCTCGAAGGTGGTCAGGGCCAGCAGCAGCTCGGGCTTGTGCCACGGGTCCTTGAACGTCCGCGTGGGGTCGTCGTGCGGCACCCCGGCGGCTTCCTCGGCGGCGAACCCCGCCGCGGCCTGCTCCATGGTGGGGTGCGCCTGCAGTGACAGCGGCGCGTCGGCGGCGAGCACCTTCATGAGGAAGGGCAGGCGCGGCCCGAACCGCTCGACCACCGGCGCACCGAGCAGCCGCTCCGGCTCCTCGGCGATGGCCCGGTCCAGCGGCCGGCCGTCGGCCAGCACGCTCGGCTGGTCGGGGTGCGCGCCCATCCAGAGCTCGGCGTGCGGCAGCTGCGCGGGGGTGGGCTCCCCGAGGAGCTCCGGGATGACGGTCCGGCTGCCCCAGGGGTAGAAGCGGACCGCACTGGTGAGCTGCCACATCACGGAGGAGGCTACTGGCGACTCGAGCACAGCAGGGATGTCGGAACGCCCACGTACCGGATGGAGTGCACCCCCATCAGCCTGCCCCATCGGGGTGAGTCGGTCGGCCGCCACCGGTCCGTCCCCCGCAGGCCCCGGTCCGCCCTCGCTCGGAGCGCTCCCTGCGGTGCCCCTCGGGGAACGGCTGTCTCAGACGGCGGACCGCACGTCCGGTGCGCCCAGCCGCGCGGCGTCCGCGGTGCGGTCGTCGGGCATCCGCTGCGACTCCCGCTCGGCCTCCACCCGCGCTGCGTAGTGCGCGACCTCGCGCGCTACGCGCTCGGCGTCCCACCCCAGCGGCCCGGCCATCAGCTCCGCCACCGCCGGCGCGGACTCGGTGCCGCGGTGCGGCGTGGTGATCGACACCCGCGTGCGCCGGGTGAGGACGTCGTCCAGGTGCAGCGCCCCCTCGGCGGTGACCGCGTGCACGACCTCGGCGGCCAGGTGCGCGGGCGCCCCGGGCAGTGGAAGGCCCAGCGCCGGGTCGGCGCGGACCAGGTCCAGCACCTCGGTCACCTGGTCGCCGTGGCGGTGCAGCAGCCGGTCGACGGCGTCCTCGGGCAGGCCGGAGGCGGCGGCCAGCTCGGCGGCGCGCTGCCGGACGGCGTCCCAGCCGTGCGCGCCCACCAGTGGCAGGTGCGCGGTCCGCGACGGGGGGACGCCGGGCAGCCCGGCGGTGGCGGCGTCGACGGCGTCGGCCGCCATCACCCGGTAGGTCGTGTACTTGCCACCGGCGACCAGCACCAGCCCGGGGACGGGGGTGACGACGGCGTGCTCGCGGGACAGCCGGCTGGTCTGGTCGGCCTCCCCCGCCAGGAGCGGCCGCAGCCCGGCGTAGACCCCGACGACCTGGTCGCCGGTGACCGGCTTGGCCAGCACCCGGTTGACCTGGTCGAGCAGGTAGGCGATGTCGGCGCTGCTGGCCGCCGGGTGGTCGCGGTCGAGCTTCCACGGGGTGTCGGTGGTGCCGATGATCCACTGCTCGCCCCACGGGATCACGAACAGCACGCTGGTCGGCGTCCGCAGGATCAGCCCGGTCCGCTCCCCGTCCGGGACGTCCCCGACGTCGATCGCCGACCGGGGCACGACCAGGTGCACGCCCTTGGAGGCGCGGACCCGCAGGCTGGGCGCGGTCGTGCCGAGCATCGCGCCGACGTCGTCGCTCCAGACGCCGGTGGCGGCCACGACGCTGCGCGCCCGCACCGGGAACGACGACCCGTCGGTCAGGTCGGACACCCGCACGCCGACCACCGGGGCACTGCTGCCCTCGCCGTCCCGCAGCAGCCCGGTCACGCGGGCACTGGAGAGCACGCGGGCGCCGTAGCCGGCCGCCGTCCGCACGACGGCGAGGGTGTGCCGGGCGTCGTCCACCTGGGCGTCCCAGTAGCGGATGGCGCCGACCACCGCGTCGGGGCGCAGCGCCGGGAAGGCGGCCAGGGTCGCCCGGCGGGACAGGTGCCGGTGGACCGGGACGACACGCTCGGCGTCCAGTGCGCTGCTGAGGACGTCGTACAGCGCCACGCCCGCCCCGTAGTAGGCGCGCTGCCAGGCCGGAGCGGTGAGCGGGAGCAGGAACGGCAGCGGCCGGACCAGGTGCGGGGCGATCGTCTGCACCAGGCGGGTGCGCTCGTGCAGCGCCTCGCGCACCAGCGGGAAGGCCAGCTGCTCGAGGTAGCGCAGGCCGCCGTGGACGAGCTTGCTGGAGCGGCTGGAGGTGCCCGCCGCCCAGTCCCGCGCCTCCAGCAGCCCGACCGACAGCCCCCGGCTGGCGGCGTCCAGGGCGGCGCCGGCCCCGGTCACGCCCCCACCGACGACGAGCACGTCCACCACCTCGTCGGCCAGCAGCGCCCGGTCGGCGCGCCGCCGCTCCGGCGAGAGGTGCGTGCGGCTCATGCCCCCACTCTGCTCCGGCTGCCACCCGGGCGGGGTGCGACCTGGATCACTCCCCTGGCGGGCTCAGTGGGCCGCCCCGGCCTTGCGCCGGTGGAACAGGCTCATGACCGCCACGATCAGACCACCGACGAGGAGGCCGAAGAGGGCGCTGGCGAGCGTGTTGACCAGCCAGCCGAGGACGCCCCCGACAGCGCCGGCGGCCTCGTGGACCGCCTCCTCCCAGTGGTGCACCGTCCCGTAGAGGAGGTGCAGCCCCAGCTCGTCGGTGCCGACCAGCAGGATGTGCCCGCCGACCCACAGCATCGCGGCCGTGCCGACCACGGTGATGACAGCGAGCAGCTTCGGCATCGCCTTCACCATGCCGTGGCCCAGCCGGGACACCGCCTTCGAGGAGCGCTGCGACAGGTTCAGGCCGACGTCGTCCATCTTCACGATGAGGCCGACGACGCCGTACACGAGGAGCGTGATGCCGATCGCGACGACCGCGAGGATGACCGCCCGGGCCCAGAAGCCCTCGTCGACCACCTCGTTCAGCGAGATCACCATGATCTCCGCGGACAGGATGAAGTCGGTCCGCACGGCCCCGGACACGATGGTGTCCTCGTCCGGCGGCCCCGCCTCCTCCGCACCGTGGGCGTCGCCGTGGCCGCGCAGCTTGTGCCAGACCTTCTCCGCGCCCTCGTAGGACAGGTAGGCGCCGCCGACCATGAGGATCGGCGTGAGCAGCCACGGGAGGAACTGGCTGAGCAGCAGCACCGCGGGCAGCAGGATGAGCAGCTTGTTGCGCAGCGACCCCATGGCGATGCGCTTGATGATCGGGATCTCGCGCTCGGCGGCCAGGCCGTGCACGTACTGGGGGGTGACCGCGGTGTCGTCGACCACGACGCCGGCGGCCTTCGCGCTGGCCTTGCCGGCAGCGGCACCGATGTCGTCGACGGATGCCGCGGCGGCGCGCGCCAGCGTCGCGACGTCGTCGAACAGGGCTACGAGTCCACCCGCCACGGGAGGTCCTTCCGGTCGGTCAGCACCGGCGTGCTGTCTCGGTCATGGGGATCTCACGCCCGGGTGGGGGCGCGCTCGTCGACGGGGACGCCGGGAACCGGGGAGTTCACGAGGCCGCTCCCCTCTCGGTGTCCAGTGCCAGCGCCAGGTAGACGGCGGTGAAGTCGGCCACGGCCAGCTGCCGCGCCAGCCGGGGTAGCCGGCCGTACCGCTCCGGTTCCCCGTGCTCGGCCAGTCCACTCACGGGCACGTTGGACGTCGCCGCGGTGCGCAGCGCCTCCTGCAGCGCCTCCCGCGCCGACCGGGGCTCACGCTCACCCGCGCCGTCGTGCTCCCCGGCGTCGGTGTCGCGGATGGTCAGCAGCCGCAGCCGGCGGCCGGTGTCCTCGGCGCGGTCGCGGAAGAAGTCGTCGGCGCCGGCCTCCGGTGCCAGCGGGCCGCGGAGCACCGAGCACGCGGCCACCCGCTGGTCGGGCATGCGGAAGGTGGTCGCCGGCAGGCCGGCGAGGGTGGCCAGCTGGTCGGCGATCCGGATGGCGGCGGTGCCGGCCAGCGGCCCCTCGGCGGCGATCACCGGGAGCGCGTCGAGCAGCTCCAGGGCCAGGGTCTTCGCCGGGTTGACGAAGGACTCCTGCGCCGGCCCGCACTCGCCGGCCACCTCGTCGAGGGTCGCCGCGATCGACTCGAGGTCGGCCAACCCGGGCGACAGCAGCTCCAGGTCGACCGCCAGCTTGAGCAGCGGCGTGAGCAGCGACCACAGCGTGGTGTGCCGCACCCGGGACCGCGGGAGCGGCACGTAGGGCGCGCGGGCGGTCGAGCAGGCCGCGCGCAGCGGGGCGTCGTCGGCGCCGATGCCCAGCAGGGTCACCCCGCGGCGCGCGGCCTCGTAGGCCGGGGTCACCGCGTACCGGCCGGCTCCGGTGCGGGTGGCGACGACGGCGATGTCGCTGGGGCCGGTCCACACCGGCAGGTCCGGCCCGGGGACGACGTCCACGGTGACCGGGCTGGCCGGACCGAGGAGTGCGCGCAGCACCGACGCGGCGACCGCGCCCTCGCGCCGGGCGACGATCACCAGGCCGCGGGGGCGCCCCCCGGCGGTGACCCGCTCCAGGCCGGCCTCCTCGGTCAGCCGGGCGGTCTCCCGGACCTGCGCCCCGGCCCCCGCCACGGCCGGCAGCAGGCCCCGCGGGTCGCGGGCGCGCAGCACGTCGAGGTCGTCGAAGACCTCCTCGGCGAGCTCCGGCGAGATCACGCCGGGCGCTCCCCGCGGTGCCGGGCCTCGTCGAGCAGCAGCACCGGGATGCCGTCGCGGACGGGGAAGGCCCGGTCGCACGTCGTGCACAGCAGCTCACCGGCCGCCTCGTCCACCGTCAGCGGGCTGTGGTGGGTGTCGGGGCAGGCGAGGATCTCCAGCAGGGCGGGGTCGAGACCCAGCGGGCCGGTCGGGGACGTCACGCCGGGCCCTCCGCGTCGACGTGGAGCGCCAGCGGAACGTCGTCGTGGGGTGTGGTCATGCGCGCACCATCTCCAGCACTCGATCTCGGAGCTCGGTCATCCGCGCCGCGTCGGGCGCCTCGACGTTGAGCCGCAGCAGGGGTTCGGTGTTGCTCGCCCGCAGGTTGAACCACGAGCCGTCGGCCAGGGTGACGGTCAGCCCGTCGAGGTCGTCGACGGTCGCGCCGTCCTCGCCCTCGAAGGCCTCGCGGACCGCCCTCGCGCTGCCCGCCGCGTCGGCGACGGTGGAGTTGACCTCGCCCGACGCGGCGTAGCGGCTGTAGCCCGCGGTCAGCTCCGACAGCGGCCGGCTCTGCTCCCCCAGCGCGGCCAGCACGTGCATGGCCGCGAGCATGCCCGTGTCGGCCCGCCAGAAATCACGGAAGTAGTAGTGCGCGGAGTGCTCGCCACCGAAGACGGCGTCCGTGCGGGCCATCTCGGCCTTGATGAACGAGTGCCCGACGCGGGTGCGCACCGGCTCGCCACCGTGCTCGCGCACGATCTCCGGCACCGCCCGCGAGGTGATCAGGTTGTGGATGATCGTCGTCCCGTGGCCCTTGGCCAGCTCGCGCACCGCGACCAGCGCCGTGATCGCCGAGGGGCTCACCGGCTCGCCGCGCTCGTCGATCACGAACACCCGGTCGGCGTCGCCGTCGAAGGCGAGCCCGAGGTCGGCGCCGGTGCGGCGCACCTCGGCCTGCAGGTCGACGAGGTTGGCCGGGTCCAGCGGGTTGGCCTCGTGGTTGGGGAAGCTGCCGTCGAGCTCGAAGTACATCGGCAGCACGGTCAGCGGCAGGTCGGCCAGGACGACGGGCACCGTGTGGCCGCCCATGCCGTTGCCGGCGTCGACGACGACGCGCAGCGGCCGGATCTGCGTGAGGTCGACCAGCGTGCGCAGGTGTGCGGCGTACCCGGCGAGCAGGTCGCGCTGGGCGATGGCGGCGGTCCGCTCCGGAACGCGGTCGTAGGCGTCCCGCTCGGCCCACTCGCGGATCGTGGCCAGCCCCGAGTCCTGCCCCACGGGCGCGGCGCCGGCCCGGCAGAGCTTGATGCCGTTGTACTGCGCCGGGTTGTGGCTGGCGGTGAACATCGCACCCGGGACGCCGAGGGAGCCGGAGGCGAAGTACAGCAGGTCGGTGGAGCCCAACCCGGCCTCGACGACGTCGACACCGCGGCTGAGCACGCCCTCGGCGAAGGCCCGCGACAGGGGCACCGAGGAGTCGCGCATGTCGTGGGCGGTGACGACAGCGGTCGCGCCGCTCTCCTGCGCCATGAGCTCGGCGAACGCGGCGCCGATGCGGCGGGCGACGGTCTCGTCCCACTCCCCGGGGACCAGGCCCCGGACGTCGTAGGCCTTGATGATCGAGGAGAGGTCGCGCACGACCGGAACACTATAAGGACCCCGTCCTCCTCACGCCTCGCAGGCTCGGCGTGAGCCTCTGGACGGGGCCGGGGAGGGCTTCAGGTGATGTCGGGGAGGACCCGCAGGTGGCCGCGGCGGGTGCCGCTGCCGTCGTCGGCGGGGTTGCGCGGGGGCTCGGGCCGGGCCGCCTCGCGGACGGCGTCGGCCAGGGCGAGCAGGTCGTCGCCGGTCGGGCCGGAGTCCTCGACGTCGATCTCGTGCCGGACGACCTCCCAGCCGCGCGGGACGGTCAGCCGCTCAGCGTGGAACTCGCAGAGGTCGTAGCTGTGTGGCTCCGAGAACGTCGCCAACGGGCCGACGACAGCGGTCGACTCCGCGTACACGTAGGTCAGAGTCGCTGCCGCCGGTTGCGCGCAGCCGCTGCGCGAGCAGCGACGTGACTGCCTCACCACCGGTTCCTCACGCACCGCACAGTAGACGCGTACCCGGGTCGTTGGCATCAGGCACACCGCGAATTGCGCCCGTGACGACAGCAGCAGTCCCATCCTCCACGACGGTCCCGTGGACCCCTCCAGGACGCCGCGGCGGGTCCGCACGGGCGCGATCGGCGGCGCGGGGCACCCCGGCCGTACGCTCGCACTCGCCATGAGCCGACCCGCCCGTTCCCGCCGCGACCGGCACGGCCGCGGGCTGCGCGGGCGGCTGGTCCCCGACGGGGTCCCGTTGGCCCGCAGCCGCGGCGAGCAGTTCGACGACCTCGTGCTCGACGCGGTCGAGGACCTCGAGCGGCGGTGGGAGAAGGAACTGGCCGGCGTCGAGTTCGCCGTCGAGGACGTCCCGTGGGTGGAGCACACCAGCCCCGACGAGGTCGTGCTCGACGCCGACGTCCTGGAGGACGGCAGCGTCCCGCTGGCCCGCGTGCTGCCGGCCCACCGGGAGGGCGGCCGCGAGGTGCCGCCACGGATCGTCGTCTACCGGCGGCCGCTGGAGCTGCGCGCGCACGACCGCGACGACCTCGCCGACCTCGTGCGCGACGTCGTCGTGGACCAGGTGGCGGTGCTGCTGGGGCGCGACCCGGAGGAGATCGACCCCACGAGCTGAAGAAGGACCCCGTCCTCCTCACCCCTCGCGGGCTCGGGGCGAGCCTCGGGACGGGGCCGGCGACGGGCCCCTGCAGGGGGCCGTTCCCTCACGTCACCACGGGACTGCCCAGCTCCGCCGCGATGCCGCGCGCGTCGGCCAGCCGCGCCCGGCAGAAGGCGAGGTCCAGGCCGTCGCCGCGGTCGGCGCGGGTGAGCCGGTCGGCGAGCTGCTCGAGGGCGACGGCGTGCCAGAGCAGGCCGACGTCGGGCTCCTCCCAGCCGGCCGTGCGGTCGAGCACGACCCGGGCGATCCCGGCGCGGTCCTCCTCGTCCGGCGTGCTGGCCCACAGGGTCAGCAGGTCGCGGTGCCGCGGCCCCGAGCGGACGCCGGTCCACTCCAGCACCACCATGCGGCCGGTGTCGTCGAGGACGGCGTTGGCGGCGCGGAGGTCCCCGTGGGTCACCTCCGACAGGGGCAGCTGGGCGGCCGCCGCCCGGACCGCCCGGAGCTCGCCCAGCCGGACGCCCCCGCGCACCAGCCGCCCGGTGGAGCCGACCGAGGCGCGGGCCCGGCGCAGGGTCGGCGGGGCAGGCGGGTGCCAGGGACTGCCCGGGGGCGCGGGCAGCGGCGCGATGCGCATGGCGGCATCCACGGCGGCCTCCGTCCAGCGGGGCCCGCCGCCGGGCACGGGGTGCACGCGGCGGGACAGCAGCCACCGCCCGTCGTCGGCGGCGGCCAGCACCTCCGGGACGCCGATCTGCCGCTCCTCCGCCCAGCGCCGGCCCCGCAGCTCCGCCCGCAACCGCCGTCGTCCGCTCTCGGTGACCGCGAGGTCGACCACCCGGTCGGCGAGGACGCCCTGGACCACGCCCAGCGACGCGGACAGGTCGGTGACCCCGGTGAGCGGCTGCTCGACGCCGAGCTCGGTCAGCAGCGCGCCCACCCGTTCCCGCGCCGCACCCTCTGCCACTCCCCCGTTGCTGGTCACCCCAGGAGCCTCCCAGCCCGCCACCGACCCCGCACGCAGTCCGGCCGGACGTCGCCGGCGTCCCTGGGATGCTTGCCGGGATGGACTCCTCCGCGCCGGCCGCCGTGCCCTGGATCGTGCTGGGCGCGGCGCTGCTCGCGCTGGCGGTGGTCGCCGTGGTCCTGCTGACCGGCCGCCGGGGTGGTGCCGGCGCCGTCCGGCGGGAGCCCGCCGCGCCCCCGCCGGCGGCGCGCTTCCCGCACGACGACCTGCCCGGGTTCCTCGACGCGCCGCCCGGCACGCCGGCGGCGCCCGCTCCCGAACCGCCCGCCCACCCCGCGCCCCCCAGGGAGGAGGCCGGGGACGCGGACGCCGGGCCGGGTGCCGGCCGCGCGGTGGCCGGGATGGCCGCGGTCGCCCTCCTGCTCGTCGGCGCCCTGGCCGTCGTCGCCGCCGGCACGCGGGACGACGACCTCCCGGCCGCGGCGGAGCAGCCGGCTCCGCCTCCGGCCGCGACGCCGACCACCGGGACGCCCACGGCCGCCCCGGTCCCGGAGCTGCCCGGCGTGCCGGCCGACCCGCTGCCGGGTGAGAGCGGCGCCGGCGCGCTGGCCGACCGCTCGGTGCCGCTCGGCGAGGACGGCGTCACCGCCACGCTCGGCTTCGGGGGGATCGTCGTCGAGCGGCACGCGGTGGGCATCACCGTCGCCGAGCCCGTGGTCAGCGTGACCGCGACCGGCGACCCGGCCGGGGAGGACGGCGCGGCGCTGGCGCACCTGTCCCTGCCGACCTGGAACTGCGTGGCCGACGAGCCGCCGGCCGACCCGGAGGCGGCCGGCTGCGTGCGGTCGACGACCGAGTACGCCGACCTGCCCTCCCCCGCTCTGGAGGTCACGCGGGACGGCGACGACGTCCGGCTGACCGGCCGCTTCCCCACCTACACCCGGCCGATCGCCACCGCCCCCGCCTACACCGGGCGGGTGTACGAGCTCACGGTCACCATCTCGCCGGCCGGTCCGGTGCACGACGGCGGCGCGGTGGCCGAGGCGACGCTGTTCCTCGGCACCGACCGGACGTCGACGACGCGCGGGGGGTTCAACGTGATCCGGTACGCCGGCTGAGCGGCCCGCCGGACAGCGTCAGGGAGACGACCGGCGCACCCATCTCGCGGCGCAGGCCACCCACGTCGGAGGAACCCCACCAGGGCCGGCGGTCGGCGCCGTCGACGAGGGTCAGCAGACCGGCCCGCAGCCGCTCCCCGTCGGCCAGCACGGCCAGCTCCACCTGGTCGATCGCGGCGTGCAGGCGGGTGGCGGCCCGCAGCAGCAGGCGGGTCCGGGGGTCGGGCTCGCGGGCCAGCAGCTGCGGCAGCCACCGGTCCAGCTCGCGGGGGTCGCGGGTGCGGTGCACCGGCCCGGTCTCGTCGAGCGCGTCGACCAGGCGGGCGCTGCGCGCGGTGGAGAAGGCCGCCTCCGGCCGCAGCCGGCCGAGCTCGCGCAGCGTGGGGTCCCCCAGCGGCAGCCCGGTCAGGCGCAGCGTCCACGGCCGGCGCACCCGGGCGAGGAGGTCCAGCACGCCGGCGGCCAGCCGCGCGGCCGCGGCGTCGTCCCGCACCGGCAGGCGGGCGGATGCCGCACCCGGGGGCACCGGGGCGTCGTCCCCGAGGAGGGTGACGCCGACCGTCGGGCCGCGGCCGTCGACGACGAGCGCGGCCAGCGCGGCGAGGCCGCCCACCCGGTCGGGGTCGCGGTCGACGACGACCGCGACCGGCCGGGTGCCCGACCGGCGGCGGGTGGCGGCGACGTTGAGCACGGTGGTGAGCCAGGGGCTCCGGGCGGTGACCGGGGCGCGGACGGCCGCCTGGAGGGGGACGGCGGCGCGGAGCTCACGGACCACCTCGGCCCGGCCGGTCGCCAGCCGGGTCAGCGGCCCCCGCGTCGTCACACCCCGAATAGCACCACAGCCGCCGACGGCGCTGCGTCGGCGGCTGTGGGACAGCTGACGGGTGGTGTCACACGGCGGTGTGTGCGGGGCGGGCAGTCCTCAGACGGCGCGGCGACGCAGGCGGCGCCGCTCCCGCTCGGAGAGCCCGCCCCAGATGCCGAAGCGCTCGTCGTTGGCCAGCGCGTACTCGAGGCACTCGGCCTTGACCTCGCAGCCGGTGCAGATCTTCTTGGCCTCGCGGGTGGAGCCGCCCTTCTCGGGGAAGAACGCCTCGGGGTCGGTCTCGGCGCACAGCGCCCGCTCCTGCCACGACTGGGCGTCGGCCTCCAGGCCCGCGCTCCAGATGCCGGCGAAGAGCTGCCCGGCACCCTCGACGCCGCGGTCGGCGTTCCGCTCCGACGCGCTGACGTAGTCGCTCAGCCACGAGACCTCTGCCATGACGATGCGTCCCCTCTCGCTCCCCCGGTGCGCGCCCTCCGGGACGATCCCGGGCCGCTCGGCACTTGCTGACACCGCGGGAATTACACGCGTGTCGTTGCGTAGGCGTCAACTTCGCGCGGTGTAAGCGACTCGCCACACCAGCCCCGCCTGTCACACCCTGTTCGTCACTTCTCGTCCCACCCCCCGACACGCCCGCCGAACAGTCGACAACTGCCCATGGGGCACGATGACTTTCGTGCAGATCGTCGTGCTCGCCGGAGGTGTCGGCGGAGCCCGATTCCTGGCCGGTCTCCGCGCCGCCGTCCCCGAGGCCCGGCTGACCGCCGTCGTCAACACCGGGGACGACGTCACGATGCACGGCCTGCGGATCTGCCCGGACCTCGACACGGTCATGTACACCCTCGGCGGCGGCATCGACCCCGACCGCGGCTGGGGGCGGCTCGGCGAGAGCTGGACGGTCAAGGAGGAACTGGCCGGTTACGGGGCCGAGCCGACCTGGTTCGGCCTCGGCGACCGCGACCTCGCCACCCACCTCGTGCGCACCCGGATGCTCGACGCCGGCTACCCGCTGTCCCAGGTGACCGCCGCGCTGTGCGACCGCTGGCAGCCCGGCGTCGACCTGCTGCCGATGAGCGACCAGCGGGTCGAGACCCACGTCGTCGTGGCCGACCCCGACAGCGGGCGGCAGCAGGCGATCCACTTCCAGGAGTGGTGGGTCCGCCACCGCGCGGCGCTGCCGGCGTCGGCCTTCGTCCAGGTCGGCGTGGACACCGCCCGCCCCGCCCCCGGTGTCGCCGAGGCGTTCGCCGCCGCCGACGCCGTCCTGCTGGCGCCGTCCAACCCGGTGGTGTCCATCGGGACCGTGCTGGGCGTGCCGGGGATGCGCGAGGCGCTGCTGGCCACGCCGGGCCGGGTCGTCGGGGTCTCCCCCATCGTCTCCGGTGCCGTGGTCCGCGGGATGGCCGACCGCTGCCTGCCGGTGGTCGGCGTGGAGGTCAGCGCGGAGGGCGTCGGCCGGCACTACGGCGCCCGCACGGCCGGCGGTCTGCTGGACGCCTGGCTGGTGCACACCGGCGATCCCGCCGACGTCCCCGGTGTCGACGTCCGCGCCGTCCCGCTGCTCATGAGCGACCCGGCCGCCACGGCCGCGATGGCGCGTGCCGCCCTGGACGCCGCCGGTGTCTGAAGAAGGACCCCGTCCTCCCCACCGCTCGCACGCTCGCGGCGGTGCCCTGGACGGGGCCGCCCGAGAGGGATCTGTGCCTCTTGCCGGGATCTCCGTCCACCCGGTCTCCGGGCTGCCGGAGTTCTCCCCCGGCGACGACCTGGCCGCAGCCATCGCCGGCGCCGCTCCGTGGCTGGCCGACGGCGACGTCGTCGTCGTCACCTCCAAGGTGGTCTCCAAGGTCGAGGGCCGGCTGGTGCGCGTCGAGCCGGGCGCCGACCGGGAGGCGGCCCGCCAGCGGGCCATCGACGCCGAGACGGTGCGGGTGGTGGCCCGCCGCGGGCCGCTGCGGATCGTGGAGACCCGCCAGGGCTGGGTGGTGGCCGCGGCCGGCATCGACGCCTCCAACGTCCCCGGCGACGCGCTCGTACTGCTGCCGGAGGACGCGGACGCCTCCGCGCGGGCGCTGCGGGCGCGACTGGCGGAGCTGCTCGGCGTCACCGTCGCCGTGGTCGTCAGCGACACGTTCGGCCGCACCTGGCGGGAGGGGCTCACCGACGTCGCGGTGGGGTCGGCCGGGATCGCCGCGCTGGTCGACCACCGCGGCGACGTCGACGCCCACGGCAACCGGCTGGAGACCACCCAGGTCGCCGTCGTCGACGAGCTCGCCGCCGCCGCGGACCTGGTGAAGGGCAAGCTGGCCGGGATCCCGGTGGCCGTCGTCCGCGGTGTGGCCGTCGACCCGCCGGCCGACGACGCCGGCACCCGGCCGCTGGTGCGCCTGGGCCCCGGCGACCTCTTCCCCTACGGGAGCCGCGACCTGGTGGGCTCCCGCGCACCCGGGGCCGACCTCGTGCCCCGGCCCGGCGAGCTGGACGCCGTCGCCGGGGCCTTCCGCGTCGCGGTCGCCGCGCTGCCGGAGTTCCCGGTCGTGCTGCGCTACGGCGGCGAGGAGGACGGGGTGGTCGACGTCCACCTGCCCGACCGGGCGACGACGACGCACGCGCTCAACCTGGGCGCGCTGGTGGGCGCGGTGATCGTGCAGCTGCACGCGGAGGGCTGGACGACGCGCTGGGAGCCGGCGGCGACGGCCGGGGGCACCTCACTCGTCGGGAGGTTGTGGCTCGGTTCGCCGGCGCCCTGACCTCCCCGGCTGGGTAGCGTCGGCGATCATGCGCGGGATCATCCTGGCCGGGGGCACCGGCAGCCGCCTCTTCCCCATCACGCAGGCGGTCAGCAAGCAGCTGATGCCGGTCTACGACAAGCCGATGGTCTACTACCCGCTCTCCACGCTGATGATGGCCGGCGTCCGCGAGGTGCTGGTCATCACCACCCCGGGCGACCAGGCGGCGTTCCGCGCGCTGCTGGGTGACGGCAACCGGCTGGGGATGCGGATCGAGTACGCCGTCCAGCCGCGCCCGGAAGGGCTGGCGCAGGCCTTCCTCATCGGCGCGGACTTCATCGGCGACGCGGCCGTGGCGCTGGTCCTGGGCGACAACATCTTCTACGGCGCGGGCCTCGGCACGGCGCTGGGGCGGCTGCCCGAGCCCGACGGCGGGCACGTCTTCGCCTACCACGTGGCCAACCCGCAGGACTACGGCGTGGTGGAGTTCGACGGCGGCGGCCGGGTGCTCTCCATCGAGGAGAAGCCGGCCCGGCCGCGGAGCTCCTACGCGGTGCCGGGGCTGTACTTCTACGAGAACTCGGTGGTCGACGTCGCGCGCGGGATCACGCCCAGCGCCCGGGGTGAGCTCGAGATCACCGCGGTCAACGACCACTACCTGCGCCAGGACCGGCTGACCGTGACCGTGCTCGACCGCGGCACCGCGTGGCTGGACACCGGCACCTTCACCTCCCTGCGCCAGGCCACCGAGTTCGTGTCGGTGGTCGAGGAGCGGCAGGGGCTCAAGATCGGGTGCATCGAGGAGGTCGCCTGGCGGCAGGGCTGGTTGGACGACGACGGCCTGCGCCGCGCTGCCGAGCCGCTGGGCAAGAGCGGCTACGGGGACTACCTGCTCCGCCTGCTGGACGAGCCCCGCGTCTGAAGAAGGACCCCCTGCCGCCACCACTCGCGAGCTCGTGGCGGGACCCTGCAGGGGGCCGGAACCCGGACGGTCAGATGCGGCGGTGGTCGGTCGCGGCGTTGCGCGGGCCGAACCGCGGCGCCCGCGCGACGCCCCCGGCCAGCAGCAGCCGCACCACCCGCTGGCGCTGGCCGCGCCAGGGCTCGAGCAGGGCCATCATCGCGTCGTCGTCGGTGCGCGCGGCCCCGGTCAGCGCGAAGCCCACCTGGTTCTTGAGGTGGTAGTCGCCGTAGCTGACCGTGTCGGGGCAGCCGAACACCCGCTGCACCACCTCGGCCGCCGTCCAGACGCCGATGCCCGGCACCGACCTCAGGCGGCGCTGCAGGTCGCCGCAGTCGACCGCCGCTCCGGGCTCCAGCCGGGCGGCGACGCTCGCGACCGCCCGCAGGGCGCGCCGGCGGGCCCCGTCGAGGCCGCAGCGGTGCCACTCCCAGTCGGTCACGTCCAGCACCCGCCGCGGGGAGGGGATGACCCGCATCCCCTCCGGCGCCGGACCGGGGGCCGGCTCGCCGGCCAGCCGCAGCAGCGCCCGCCACACCCGGTGTGCCTCGACGACGGTGACCTTCTGCTCCAGGACGGCGGGCACCAGGGCGTCCCAGGTGCGGCCGGTGCTGCCCAGCCGCAGCCAGGGGGTGCTGCGGTGCAGCCGGGTCAGCAGCGCGTGCCCGGCGGGGTCGAACTCCTCGGGCCGGTCCTCGGCGCCCAGCCAGCCGGGCACCGCCGCCCCGGCGCGCTCGGCGCCGGGACCCCACGCGGTCACCCGCACCTCCCCGGCGGCGACCACGATGCGGACCGTGGCCGGCCCGTCCGGCGTGCTCACCGTGCGCCAGGTGGCGCCGTCGGTGTGCCGCAGCGTCGGGTCGCCGCTGCTGCGCTGGTGCGGGAAGAGCGTCCGGCGGAGGTCCAGCGGCCAGTCCGGTCGCCAGACGTCGGAGAAGACCGGCGCCGCGAGGGTGGTGCTCAGGTGGTGCTCCCGGGGAAGAGGACCCGCCGCCCGCGGGCGGCGGGGCGGGTCAGCGCGGCGCCATCCGGAGCGCGCCGTCCATCCGGATGACCTCGCCGTTCAGGTAGCCGTGCTCGACGATGTCCAGGGCCAGCTCGGCGAAGTCCGACGGGCGGCCCAGGCGCTTGGGGAAGGGTATGCCCGCCGAGAGGCTCTGGCGGGCCTCCTCCGGCAGGCTCCCGAGCAGCGGGGTGTCGACCAGGCCCGGGGCGATGGTGCAGACCCGGACGCCGACGCCGGAGAGGTCGCGCGCCGCCGGCAGCGTCATGCCGACGATGCCGCCCTTGGACGCCGAGTAGGCGATCTGGCCGATCTGCCCGTCGTAGGCGGCGATCGAGGCGGTGTTCACCACGACCCCGCGCTCCCCGTCCTCCCCCGGCTCGGTGGCGGCCATCGCGGCGGCGGCCAGGCGCAGCACGTTGAACGTGCCGACCAGGTTGACCATCACGGTGCGCACGAAGGGGTCGAAGTCGTGCGGCACGTTGCCCTTGCCGACGGTGCGCTGCGCCACCCCGATGCCGGCGCAGTTGACCGCGATCCGCAGCGGCCGGTCCTTCCCCGTGGCCTCGGCGACCGCCGCCTCCACCGACGCCGGGTCGGTCACGTCGGTGCGGACGAAGGTGGTGTGCCCGCCGAGCTCGGCGGCCAGCTCCTTCCCGCGGTCCTCCTGGATGTCGAGGATGGTCACGGCCGCGCCCCGGGCGGCGAGGGCCCGGGTGGTGGCCTCCCCCAGCCCGGAGGCGCCCCCGGAGACGACTGCGGCGACGTCGAAGTCCTTCACGGAGGCGAGGCTAGCGACTTCGGTGGGCAGGCTGGCGGGGGCACTCAGCTGAACTGTGACCCGTGTCGCTCCTCGACCGCGGCCAGCAGCTGCTTGACCCGCTCGGCGTCGCCGACCGGGCAGACCATCGTCACGTCCCGGGTGGCGACGACGACGCTGTCGCGCACCCCCACCAGGGCCACCAGGTGCGCCGGGTCGTCGCTGAAGACGATGTTGCCCGCGCTGTCGAGGGTCACCGCCAGCCCGCGGACGGCGTTGCTGCCGGCCGTCTCCAGGGTGGCGGCCAGCGCCGGCCACGAGCCGACGTCGAGCCAGTCGACGTCGAGGTCGGCGACCAGCACCCGCCCCGGCTCGGTCGCCGCCGGCTCGAGGACGGCGTAGTCGACGCTGATCTTCGGCAGTGTCGGGAACACCTCGGCCAGGACGGCCTCCCGCGCCGGCCCGGCCGGGACGGCGACCACCCGGGCCAGCCCCTCGGCGCTCGCGGGGAGGTGGTCGGCGAGCGCGTCGAGCACCGTCCGCGCGCGCCAGACGAACATGCCGGAGTTCCACAGGTACTCGCCCGACGCGAGGTAGGCCTCGGCGGTGGCGCGGTCAGGCTTCTCGCGGAAGGACGCCGCCTCCGCCACGCCCGCCACCTCCGTCGCCGGGCCGCGCTGCACGTAGCCGAACCCGGTGGCCGGCGCAGTGGGGCGGATGCCCAGGGTGACCAGCGCGCGCGGCCGCGCGGCGAGGGCGCCGTAGGCGGTGGTCAGCGCGGCGGCGAACCGCTCGACCGGCCGGATGACGTGGTCGGCGCTGACCACGGCGAGCTCCGCGTCGGGGTCGACGTCGGCGACCAGCGCCGCGGCCAGGCCGACGGCGTTGGCGGTGTCGCGGGCCACCGGCTCGAGCACCAGCCGGTCGGGGCGCAGCCGGGGCAGCGCCGCCTGCACCTGGTCGCCGTACCGCGCGGCCGTGCACACCCAGATGCGCTCGGCGGGCAGCACCGCCTCGAGCCGGGCGAACGCCTCGGCCAGCAGGCTGTGCGCGGCGCCGTCCCCGTCGGCCACGACGTCCAGCAGCTGCTTGGGCCGGCCGGCCCGGGACAGCGGCCACAGCCGCGTGCCGGAGCCCCCGGCCATGATGACGGCGTGGCGCACCGTCAGCTCCTGCCCCGCCGGCGCGGCAGCGCCCGGCTCCCCCGCGCCTGGGTGCCCACGCCCTCGGCGCGCCGCTGGAAACGGGCGCCGGCGGCGACCTTGCCGCTGACGTGGGAGACGAGCATCCGGCCGCCGAGCCCGGCCCGCAGCGCCAGCCGCAGCGGCGCGTGCCGCCGCAGCGGGTACTGGCCGGACAGGTAGCGCAGCGCACTCGTGTGGTGCACCCGCTGCATGCGGTGCGGCTCGCGGCGGGTGGCGTGCCCGCCCTCGTGCGTCACGACCGCGGAGGGGGCGTAGACGTGCAGCCAGCCGCGCCGGGTCAGCCGCTCGGCGAGGTCGACGTCCTCGAAGTACATGAAGTAGCCGGGGTCGAAGCCGCCGACCGACCAGAACGCGGCGACGTCGACCAGCAGGCACGACCCAGACAGCCAGCCGGCCGCCCGCTCGCGCGGCGCCTCGCGCTCGCGCCGGTAGCGGGCGGTCCAGGGGTTGGCCGGCCAGACCCACCCCAGCAGCGCGTGCCCGGCGCCGGTGGACAGCCGCGGCAGGTCGCGGGCCGACGGGTACAGCTCCCCCTCGGGGGTGCGGATCGCGGGGCCGAGCGTGGCGGCCCGCGGCCACCGCGCGGCCACGGCCAGCAGCTCGTCGACCGAGCCCGGCTCGAACCGGACGTCGGGGTTGGCCACCACCGCGTGGCCCTCGGTCAGCCCGGCCAGGCCGGCGTTGACCGCGGCGCCGTAGCCGATGTTGCCGCCGGTGCGCAGCAGGCGGACGTGCGGGTGCGCCGCCGCGGCCCGCTCGGGTGCACCGTCGGTGGAGCCGTTGTCGGCGAGGACGACCTCGACGGGGCGGGTGGTGGCCTGGGCCAGCGAGTCGATGAAACCCTCGAGGGCCTCGCCCGGGGAGTAGGTCACCGCCACCACGCGGAGGGGCGCGGCAGGGAAGGCAGCGGTCACGGGCAAACCCTACGAGGACCACCCGAGGTGCCCTCGGACGCACTACGAGCAGGGTGCCGGACGGGCCTCCCGGAGGGGCCGCCTGTGGCCCGTGTGACGAGGGGGACGGGCCCGTCACGTCACCCCTGCTCCTCCCGGAGGGGGACGCGCCGCGCCGGTACAGTCGCGAGGCGTGACTCAAGCCAGTCCCGATCTCGTCGTCGTCGGCTCCGGGTTCTTCGGCCTCACGGTCGCCGAGCGGGTGGCCAGCCAGCTGGACAAGAAGGTCCTGGTCATCGACCGGCGCGACCACATCGGCGGCAACGCGTACTCCGCGCCCGAGCCGGAGACCGGTATCGAGGTGCACGTCTACGGCGCCCACCTGTTCCACACGTCCAACGAACGGGTCTGGCAGTACGTCAACCAGTTCACCGAGTTCACGAACTACCAGCACCGCGTCTTCAGCATCTACCAGGGCCAGACCTACAGCCTGCCGATGAACCTGGCCACGATCTGCCAGTACTTCGGCAGGAGCTTCTCCCCCGAGGAGGCGCGCGCGCTGGTCGCCGAGCAGGCCGCCGAGTTCGACACCGCCGAGGCCCGGAACCTCGAGGAGAAGGCGATCTCGCTGATCGGCCGGCCGCTCTACGAGGCGTTCATCCGCGGCTACACGAAGAAGCAGTGGCAGACCGACCCCACCGAGCTGCCCGCCGCCGTCATCGCCCGCCTGCCCGTGCGGTACACGTTCGACAACCGGTACTTCAACGACACCTACGAGGGGCTGCCGAAGGACGGGTACACCGCCTGGCTGACCCGCATGACCGACCACCCGAACATCGAGGTGCGGCTGTCGACCGACTACTTCGACGTCCGGGCCGACCTGCCCAAGGACGTCCCGACCGTCTTCACCGGCCCGATCGACAAGTACTTCGACTACCAGGCCGGTGAACTCGGCTGGCGGACGCTGGACTTCGAGACCGAGGTCCTGCCGATCGGCGACTTCCAGGGGACGTCGGTCATGAACTACGCCGACGAGGACGTGCCCTTCACCCGGATCCACGAGTTCCGGCACTTCCACCCCGAGCGCGACTACCCCGAGGACAAGACGGTCGTCGTCCGGGAGTTCTCGCGGTTCGCGCAGACCGGCGACGAGCCGTACTACCCGATCAACACCCCCGAGGACCGCGCCAAGCTGGAGCGCTACCGGGAACTGGCGACCAAGGAGGCCGCCGAGAAGCGGGTGCTCTTCGGTGGCCGTCTGGGTACGTACAAGTACCTCGACATGCACATGGCCATCGGCTCCGCGCTGACCATGTTCGACAACCGCATCCGCCCGTTCTTCGACCAGGGTCAGTCGCTCGACGGCCGCCTCGAGGACTGACGTGCTGCCGACGACCGCCTCCGCCTCCGGCGGCCGACCGCTCCAGGAGAACCACCCGTGACCGACCCGCACGACCAGACCGGCGCGCACCGCGTCTTCGAGATCCTCCACGAGCCGGACTGGTTCTCAGGGTTGTCGACCCGCGAGGCCCGCCTCCTCGACGGCGCCCTGGCGTTCCACTGCCTGGCCCGGCCGGGTGAACGCATCCGGGCGACCGTCCTGCGGACCGACGGGCCGCACCTCCCGTCGCTGACCGACACCGGCACCACGCTCATCGAGTGGCCGGACGACCGTTCCGTCGTGGGCACGATCGAGGCGCACGCGACCGGCAACCCCGTCCCGACCACGGGCGTCGTGGACGTGGTGCTCGACCTCGGCGGCCCGCCCGAGCGACTGATGCAGGTCGAGCAGCCCCCCGGCCGTGTCCACGAGGTCCGCAACGCGGTCCGCAGCCGCGCGCCGGTGGCCTTCGACGTGGTCCGCCAGCTGCGCACCGACCGGCTGGAAAACCGGCGCCTGTCCCAGCCCATCCCCCGGGTGGGCCGGCTTCACAACAGCAACACCGGCTCGTCCCGGGGTCACACGAAGGCCGTCCTCTTCGGTCTGCACTGGCTGGAGCTGGGGGGCGCCGAGAAGTGGGCCGCCGAGACGATCGGGATGGCCCGCGACGCGGGGCTGTTCCCGATCGTGCTGAGCGACCGCCCGTCGGGGCACCCGGACATCGCGCGCCCGGTCTTCGACGACGCCCTGGTCCTCCCCCTCAACCACCCCATGCAGGGCGAGCACGAGTCCCGGCTGCTCAGTCAGCTGTTCGAGCGTTTCGACGTCCGCGGGGTGCACATCCACCACTGCACGTGGCTGTACCAGCGCCTCCCGTGGATCCGCGCCCAGTACCCGGGCACGGAGCTGGTCGACTCGCTCCACGTCCTGGAGTGGCGCACCGGTGGGTTCGTCGACATCGCGCTGCGGCTGTCGAACGTGATGGACGCCCACCACGTCATCTCCCCGCAGCTGCGCGACTACCTCGTCGACCGGCAGGGCCTGCCCCGCGAGAAGGTCAGCCTCGCCACTCTCGCCGACCTCACCGTCGACACGGGAGCCCAGCGGCCGGCACCCACGAGCACCCGCAAGTCCGGTGATCCGCTCACGGTCGCCTTCGTCGGCCGCTTCACGCAGCAGAAGCGTCCGTATCTCTTCCTCCGGCTGGCCGCGCGCCTGCGCGCCCGGCTCGGGGACCGGGTCCGCTTCGTCATGCACGGAGACGGCGAGCTGGGGCAGGAGGTCCGGGCGGATCGCGCTCGGCTGGGTCTGAGCGGCGCCGTCGAGCTGCGCGGCCCCGACCGTCCGGTGGCGCAGACCCTCGACGAGGCCGACGTCCTCGTCATCACCTCCGACAACGAGGGCGTGACGCTGACGTCCTTCGAGGCCGACGCGCACGACGTCCTGGTGGTCAGCAGCAACGTCGGCTCCCAGGCCTCCGTCGTGTCACCGGAGCTGCTGCTCCCCCGCGCGACCCTGCCCTTCCTGCGTGCCGCCGAGCGCACGCTCATCTCCCTCTGCGAGGACGACGAACTCACGAGGCGCCTGCTGCGGGAGCAGCGCGCCCAGGTGGACGCCTTCGCCGCCCTCCCTCGCGCCCGGGACTGGACCCGGTCCCTCTACGAAAGGTGGGCCTCATGACCACGACGAACGTGGCCGCGGTCATCGTCACCTACAACCGCGCCGACAAACTCGGCAAGGTCATCGAGCAGGTCCTCGCCCAGGACCGCCCGGCCGAGCAGGTGATCATCGTGGACAACGCCTCCACGGACTCGACGAGCGAGGTGCTGGCCGCCTACGAGGGCCGGCCCACCGTGCAGATCGAGCGGCTGACCACCAACACCGGCGGGGCCGGAGGCTTCGCACACGGCATGTCGGTGGCCTACGAGCGCGGCGCGGACTTCGTCTGGATCATGGACGACGACTGCTACGCCGACACCGACGCCCTGCGCGAGCTGCTCGACGGGCACGGCGCGGCCGAGGAGAGCATGGGCATGCGGCTGCCCTTCGCCTGCTCGGTGGTGCGGTGGACCAACGGCGACATCTGCGAGATGAACAACCCCGAGCCCACGTGGGACTGGGGCAAGCTGCTCGTCCGCGGTGAGAAGAGCGTGCTGGTCAACTCCTGCTCGTTCGTCTCGGTCATGTTCCCGCGCTGGGCGATCACACAGTTCGGCCTGCCGTTGTCGGAGTACTTCATCTGGTTCGACGACCAGGAGTACACCCGCCGCATCACCGCCGCCGGTCCCGGCGTGCAGGTCCTGGCCAGCACCGTCACCCACGACCTCGGCGTCAACCGCGGGGTCAACTTCGGGGACGTGAACGACTCCAACATGTGGAAGTTCGAGTACGGCGTCCGCAACGAGGCGTCCTACCGCTGGCACCACGAGGACCCGTTCGCCGCCCTGCGCTTCGCCCAGCGGCTGCACACCGGCCTCAAGGGCGGGAAGGTGCCGTGGCGGCTGCGTCGCAGGCTGGCCAAGAAGTTCCTGGAGGGGGTCCGCTTCGACCCGAAGCCGGCGTTCCCGCGGACCGTCCTCTGACACCCGCCGCTCCGACGACGAGAGCCGCAAGCGCCCACGGGCGCCGGCGGCTCTCGTCGTCTCAGGGGAGGTCGACCCCGGCGGTCAGGTCCGGCCCTCGGGCATGGCGAAGCGCTCGCGCCGTCCCGCGCGGGTGAGTGCCAGCCAGTCGCGCAGTCCGCGGACGTCGCGCCGGCTGAGGAAGAACCAGCCGAAGCGGACCAGCTCCAGCGGGAACAGCCAGCGCATCCCCGGCTGGGCCATCAGGTAGCCGCGGTTGCGGTAGGTGAAGTAGCGCTTGGCGGCGTCCGGGGGGTACTGGGCCGACAGCCGCCCGCCCAGGATCGGCAGGAACTCCTCACCGCCCTGCGGGTGCACGTAGATGGCGCGCAGCGTCGTGCCGAAGCGCAGCCCGGAGCGGCGCAGCCGCCGGTGGATCTCGGTCTCGTCGCCCCGGATGAACAGCCGCAGGTCCGGGACGCCGACGGCACGGAAGGCGTCCGCGCGGAACAGCGCACCGTTGAACAGCGACGCGTAGGACGGGAGGAACTGCCCGGGACCGAAGTCGTCCACGCGGCGGCGCCAGCGCAGGCCGCGGCGCAGCGGGAAGGCCAGCCGCTCCGGGTCGGCCTCGTCGACCACGGCCGGGGAGACCTCCGCGAGGTCCCGGCGGCGGGCCTCGGCCAGCAGGGTCGCGAGGACGTCGTCCCCGCCCGGGCGGCCGTCGTCGTCGGCGCACCACACCCACTCGGCACCGAGGGAGAGAGCGCTCAGCAGGCCCAGGGCGAAGCCACCGGCGCCGCCGAGGTTCGTGTGCGACGGCACGTAGACCGTCGGGACGTCGCAGGCGCGGACGACCGCCTCGGTCTCGGCGTCGGCGCCGTTGTCGACCACCACGACCGTCGCGACCGGGGCGGTCTGCCGGGCGACGGCCGCGAGGCTCTGCCGCAGCAGCTGCGGGCGCCGGTGCGTGACGATGACGGCGACGACGGAACCGACGCCCCCCGCGGGACCCGCCCCCGTCACGCCGCGCCGGACCCCTCGTCGATCCACGCCTCCGGGCCCTTGTAGGCCAGCAGGACCTCCTTGAGCGAGCCCTGCTGCTTGATCCGGCCGTGTTCCATCCAGATCGCGCTGGTGCACAGCTGCTTGAGGAACTCGTCGGAGTGCGACGCGAACACCAGCAGGCCGGCCCGGTCGACCAGGTCACTGAGCCGGTCGCGCGCCTTCTCGAGGAAGGCGGCGTCCACGGCCCCGATGCCCTCGTCGAGCAGCAGTATCTCGGGGTCGATGCTCGTGACCACGCCCAGCGCCAAGCGCACGCGCATACCGGTCGAGTAGGTGCGCAGCGGCATCGAGAGGAAGTCCCCGAGCTCGGTGAACTCGGCGATGTCGTCGACCCGCATCTCCATCTGCTTGCGGGTCATGCCGAGGAACAGGCCGCGGATGATGATGTTCTCGTAGCCGGAGATCTCCGGGTCCATGCCGACGCCGAGGTCGAACACCGGCGCCACCTTGCCCTGCACCTCGGCCGAGCCGCGAGTCGGCTCGTAGATGCCGGCGAGCAGCCGGAGCAGCGTGGACTTGCCGGCGCCGTTGTGGCCCACCAGGCCCACACGCGCCCCGTGCTCGAGATCCACGGTGATGTCCCGCAGCGCCTGGATGACGGGGACCTTGGCGTCGCTGGCGATGTTGCCGCCCACCATGCCGAGCACGGTCTTCTTCAGGGACCTGCTCTTCGCGTCGAAGATGGGGAAGTCGACGGAGGCGTCTCGCGTCGTGATGCTGACCACGGGTCAGTGTGCCTTTCTCGTGCCTTGTCGGGTGGGCGTCAGACCCAGTACGCGACGCGCGCGCGGTACCGGCGCATCACCACGAGGGTCAGGATCCAGCCGACGACGGTGATCGCCAGGACGACCACCCAGTGGCGCACCTGCTGATCGGCCCCCAGCAGGGGCGCACGGACGATCTCCACGAAGTGGAGGAAGGGGTTGAACTCGGCGATCCGGGCGCGCTCGGCGATCGCCGGGTTGGGGCTGTTGAGCAGGTCGTCGTAGATCCACACGATCGGCGTCAGGAAGAACATCAGCTGCACGATGCTCTGCGTGATCGGGGTGAGGTCCCGGAAGCGGGTGCTCACGATCCCCGACAGCAGCGCCACCCAGGCCCCGTTGGCGACGAGCAGCGCGAAGGCCGGGATCGCCGCGATCGCCGTCCACTTCAGCGGCTGCGGGAAGATCACCAGCATGACCGCGTAGACGATCAGGTTGTGCGCGAAGAACAGCACCTGCCGCCACACCAGCCGGTAGACGTGGACGCTGATCGGTGAGGGCAGGTGCTTGATCAGCCCCTCGTTGGCGATGAACACCTCCGAGCCCTCGTTGATGCAGCCGGCGATGAAGCCCCACACGATGAAGCCGACGAGGATGTACGGGAGCTGCTCCTCCAGCGGGTTGCCGAACAGGCCCGCGTACAGGATGCCCAGGGCGACGGCCGTGACCGCCATGCTGATCGTGATCCAGATGGGGCCGAGCAGGGAGCGGCGGTAGCGCTGCCGGATGTCCTGCCAGCCGAGGTGCCCCCAGAGCTCCCGCTGCCGCCACCCGATCTGCAGATCCGAGAGGGTTCTCGCCATGGACGTGGGGGCGGTACGGGCCGAGCTCACGCGGCGACGGTACCCGCCGACAGCCGGTGGGGCCCGGAGGTGCGGGGGTCCACGGGGACTGGTCCGTCCCCGTGTGACCGACCAGTCCCACGGGTCCGCCTCGCCCCACGTGCAGCAGGGCGAGGCGGGCCGCGGCGGCCGGCCGGTCAGTTCACCTGGACCGTGACGGCACCGTTGGCAGCGACGGTGATGGAGCCGCCCTGGAAGGTCTGGCGGGTGCCGCCGGTGGTGGGTTCGGGGTCGCCGGTCGGGTAGCCCAGCCGGCCGTTCTCCCAGCCGGTGGCGCCCCAGGCGTCCCGGATGGCGGTGGGCAGGTAACGCGCCCCGGTGGCCGGGGTCCAGTAGATCGACCCGCCCTGGAAGTGCGCGAACGCCCCGCCGGCGGCCAGCGTGGTCACGTCGGTGGTCGGATAGCCCAGCGGCCCGGTCTCCCAGCCCGCCGCCGCCCACCGGTCCCGCACCGCCCCGGTCAGCAGCCGCGCCCCGGTGGCCGGGGTCCAGTAGATCGAGCCCCGCTGGAAGTGCACGAACCGCCCACCTCCGGGCAGCGACTGCACGTCGGTGGTCGGATAGCCCAGCACCCCGGCCTCCCAGCCCGCCGCCGCCCACCGGTCCCGCACCGGCCCGGAGATCACGTGCGCCCCCGAACCCGGCGACCAGTACACCGACCCGCCCTGGAAGTGCGCGAACGCCCCACCGGCGGCCAGCGTCGTCACGTCGGTGGTCGGATAGCCCAGCGGCCCGTTCTCCCAGCCCTGCGCGGCCCACCGGTCCCGCACCGCCCCGGTCAGCACCCGCGCCCCGGTGGCCGGGGTCCAGTAGATCGAGCCCCGCTGGAAGTGCGCGAACGCCCCGCCCCCGGGCAGCGCGGTCACATCAGAGGTCGGATAGCCCAGCGCCCCGCCGGCCCCACCGGCGGCCTCGTAGCGGGTCAGCACCGCCCCGGAGACCATCCGCGCCCCGGTGGCCGGGGTCCAGTACACCGATCCGCCCTGGAACCGGGCCATCCGCCCGCCGTCGGCCAGCGACGTCACGTCGGTGGTCGGATAGCCCAGCGGGCTGTTCTCCCAGCCCGCCGCCGCCCACCGGTCCCGCACCGCCCCGGTCAGCACCCGCGCCCCGGTGGCCGGGGTCCAGTAGATCGACCCGCCCTGGAAGTGCGCGAACGCCCCGCCCCCGGGCAGCGCGGTCACCCCCGTCGTCGGCCGCCCCAGCTCCCCGGCCAGCCCACCGGCCGCCCGGTACCGGTCCAGCACCGCACCGGACAACGCCTGCCCCCCGGTCGCGGTGGCGTGCACCTCCCCACCCTGGAAGGTCACCACCACACCCCGGCCATCGGCGGTGGGCACCGCGTCGGTGGTCGGATACCCCAGCGGCCCGGCCTCTCCACCGGCCGACCGCCACGCCGCCACCACCGCCGCGGGCAGCACGCGCGCCCCCAGCGTGGCGTGCACGTACACCGACCCGCCCTGGAAGTCCCCGAACCGCGCCGCGCCATCGGCGGTGGTCCCGGCATCGACCACCGGCATGCCCAGCGCGCCGCCGTCCCCACCGGCGGCCAGCCACGCCTCCCGCACCGGCCCGTCCACCCGCCACGCCCCGGCCGCCGGCGACCAGTAGATCCAGCCCCGCTCGAACCGGACGACCTGACCCTTGCCCCCCGGCGTGGCCACCGCCTCGGCCACCGGGAACCCCAGCGGGCCGGTCTCCCAGCCCCACGCCCCCCACCGATCCCGCACCGGAACGGTCAGCACCCGCGCCCCGGTGGCCGGCGACCAGTAGATCGACCCGCCCTGGAAGTGCGCGAACGCCCCCCCGGCGATCGCCGTCACATCGGTGGTCGGATACCCCAGCGCACCGGTCTCCCAGCCCTGCCCGGCCCACCGGTCCCGCACCACCCCCGACAGCACCCGCGCCCCGGTGGCCGGCGACCAGTAGATCGACCCGCCCTGGAAGTGCGCGAACGACCCCCCGGCGATCGCCGTCACATCGGTGGTCGGATACCCCAGCGCACCGGTCTCCCAGCCCTGCCCGGCCCACCGGTCGAACACCGCACCGGACACCACCCGCGCCCCCGAGCCCGCCGACCAGTAGATCGACCCACCCTGGAAGTGCTGGAAACACCCACCATCCCGCAACCCACACGTCGTGTCCGACGTCGGAAACCCCAGCTGACCGACCTCCCAGGTCAGCGCAGCCCAGCGGTCCCGGACGGCGCCGTTGGAGACGATGCGGGCCCCGCTGGCCGGCGACCAGTAGATGGCTCCGTTGGCGTAGGTCTGGAAGCAGCCCCCGTCGCGCAGGCCGCAGGCGACGTTCGCGCGGATGGCGCCCAGCGGGCCGGTCTCGCCGCCGGTCGTGGCGTAGCGACCGGTCACCTCGGCGGCGCCGGGGATCTGCGTGGAGCCGAACCACTCGGTGAAGTAGATCCAGAAGTTGCGGTTGCCGTAGGCCGAGCACCCGTCGCCGGTGCCCTTGCCGGCCGCGAGCGCGGCGCCGTTCGGCTGGTAGGGCGTGTAGTTGTACAGGCCGGCGGTCGCCAGGTTCTCGATGAACACCGGCGAGGTGCCGCAGGCGGCGTTGGGGTGGAACCGGACCTGGTTGGTGAAGCCGGCCCGGTGGTTGAAGCGGGTCGGGTTGTTCGCGTAGTAGCGGTACCGCGACGCGGCCGAGTAGACCTGGTTGAAGAACCCGTAGTACTGGGTGTCGCACGCCGCGGTGTCCGGGCAGCCGTACCCCATGGCGCTGCGGTACCGGGTCGCGTACAGCCCTCCCCCGGACGCGGTGACCAGGCCCTGCTCCTTCTGGAGGATGACCAGCAGCGCCCGCTGGCTGATCCCGCAGGCCTGCCCGACCTTGGCGATGATCGTCGCGGCCGTCTCCTGGGCGGCGCCCTGGTAGGTCCCGGCGCAGCTGGCGTCGGCCGGGCGGGTCCAGGTGTCCTGCCGGAAGTTCTTCAGGCAGGGCGTCCCGTCACCGCCCCCCACACAGTTGGGGTTCTTGCTGTTGAGGAAGGCCTGCACATCAGCGGCGGACATCGCACCGCCGTCGAAGAACAGCTGGTCGCTGATGATGTTGCCGGCCCGGAACTGCGAGGTGTCGACGGCGGCCTCGGCCAGAGAGGTCGGCTCCGGCCCGGTGTCGGTGGCGACGACGACCGCGAGGGCACAGAGCCCGGCGACCACCACGGCGAGCGCGCGACGCAGGACCGTCACGCGGGCACCTCCACGGACAGCGCCTCGGACGCACCCTCGGCGGAGGGTGAGGTGTAGCGGAGGACGAGCGTCCAGGTGCCCTCCCCGAGGCGCTCGCCGTCCACCGCGAGGTCCCCGCACACGGTGGTGGTCGCGTCGGCGAAGGCCGGCGCGCTGACCGACACCGTCCTGTCGTCCTGCGTGAGGTCCAGCGTGCAGGTGCCGCCGTCCTCGACGACCGGGCTGACGTAACCGCCCGCCTGCACCGACACCGTCGTTTCGTCCCAGCCGGCGTAGGACAGGACGACGTCGGTCGCCGTGGGACGGGGCGGATCGGTGGCGATCGGCTCCTCCTCGGGAGCCCGGGACGTCGCGGAGGCAGCGTCGCCGTCGGTGATCCCCGCCGTCCCGGACGACGCCGTCCCCGGCTGCTCGGACACCCCCTGGCCGGCTGGGTCGCCCGAGCAACCGGTCACGCCGAGCCCGAGGGCCGTGAAGGACGCGAGCAGGACGCCGGCGCGACGCGGCCCGGCGGGGAGAAGACAGGTCACGGTCTGACCTCTCGGGTCGTGGGATGGGTGGTGGCGCGGTGCGGGGACGGAGGGACCGATGACGGGGTCACCGGTAGGCGACCGTCGTGCGGCCGGTCCCCGTCGAATGGGTCACCGTCCCGCCCTGGAAGGTCTGGCGGGTGCCGCCGGTGGTGGGTTCGGGGTCGCCGGTCGGGTAGCCCAGCCGGCCGTTCTCCCAGCCGGTGGCGCCCCAGGCGTCCCGGATGGCGGTGGGCAGGTAACGCGCCCCGGTGGCCGGGGTCCAGTAGATCGACCCGCCCTGGAAGTGCGCGAACGCCCCGCCGGCGGCCAGCGTGGTCACGTCGGTGGTCGGATAGCCCAGCGGCCCGGTCTCCCAGCCCGCCGCCGCCCACCGGTCCCGCACCGCCCCGGTCAGCAGCCGCGCCCCGGTGGCCGGGGTCCAGTAGATCGAGCCCCGCTGGAAGTGCACGAACCGCCCACCTCCGGGCAGCGACTGCACGTCGGTGGTCGGATAGCCCAGCACCCCGGCCTCCCAGCCCGCCGCCGCCCACCGGTCCCGCACCGGCCCGGAGATCACGTGCGCCCCCGAACCCGGCGACCAGTACACCGACCCGCCCTGGAAGTGCGCGAACGCCCCACCGGCGGCCAGCGTCGTCACGTCGGTGGTCGGATAGCCCAGCGGCCCGTTCTCCCAGCCCTGCGCGGCCCACCGGTCCCGCACCGCCCCGGTCAGCACCCGCGCCCCGGTGGCCGGGGTCCAGTAGATCGAGCCCCGCTGGAAGTGCGCGAACGCCCCGCCCCCGGGCAGCGCGGTCACATCAGAGGTCGGATAGCCCAGCGCCCCGCCGGCCCCACCGGCGGCCTCGTAGCGGGTCAGCACCGCCCCGGAGACCATCCGCGCCCCGGTGGCCGGGGTCCAGTACACCGATCCGCCCTGGAACCGGGCCATCCGCCCGCCGTCGGCCAGCGACGTCACGTCGGTGGTCGGATAGCCCAGCGGGCTGTTCTCCCAGCCCGCCGCCGCCCACCGGTCCCGCACCGCCCCGGTCAGCACCCGCGCCCCGGTGGCCGGGGTCCAGTAGATCGACCCGCCCTGGAAGTGCGCGAACGCCCCGCCCCCGGGCAGCGCGGTCACCCCCGTCGTCGGCCGCCCCAGCTCCCCGGCCAGCCCACCGGCCGCCCGGTACCGGTCCAGCACCGCACCGGACAACGCCTGCCCCCCGGTCGCGGTGGCGTGCACCTCCCCACCCTGGAAGGTCACCACCACACCCCGGCCATCGGCGGTGGGCACCGCGTCGGTGGTCGGATACCCCAGCGGCCCGGCCTCTCCACCGGCCGACCGCCACGCCGCCACCACCGCCGCGGGCAGCACGCGCGCCCCCAGCGTGGCGTGCACGTACACCGACCCGCCCTGGAAGTCCCCGAACCGCGCCGCGCCATCGGCGGTGGTCCCGGCATCGACCACCGGCATGCCCAGCGCGCCGCCGTCCCCACCGGCGGCCAGCCACGCCTCCCGCACCGGCCCGTCCACCCGCCACGCCCCGGCCGCCGGCGACCAGTAGATCCAGCCCCGCTCGAACCGGACGACCTGACCCTTGCCCCCCGGCGTGGCCACCGCCTCGGCCACCGGGAACCCCAGCGGGCCGGTCTCCCAGCCCCACGCCCCCCACCGATCCCGCACCGGAACGGTCAGCACCCGCGCCCCGGTGGCCGGCGACCAGTAGATCGACCCGCCCTGGAAGTGCGCGAACGCCCCCCCGGCGATCGCCGTCACATCGGTGGTCGGATACCCCAGCGCACCGGTCTCCCAGCCCTGCCCGGCCCACCGGTCCCGCACCACCCCCGACAGCACCCGCGCCCCGGTGGCCGGCGACCAGTAGATCGACCCGCCCTGGAAGTGCGCGAACGACCCCCCGGCGATCGCCGTCACATCGGTGGTCGGATACCCCAGCGCACCGGTCTCCCAGCCCTGCCCGGCCCACCGGTCGAACACCGCACCGGACACCACCCGCGCCCCCGAGCCCGCCGACCAGTAGATCGACCCACCCTGGAAGTGCTGGAAACACCCACCATCCCGCAACCCACACGTCGTGTCCGACGTCGGAAACCCCAGCGAGCTGCGTTCCCAGCCGAGTGAGGCCCACCGCTCCCGGATCGGCCCGCGGATCACGTAGGCGGCTGTCGTCGCCGAGGCGTAGATGGAGCCGTTGACGTAGTGGGCGTAGGCGCCGGTGCTGTTCGGGATGTGCGTGGGCCGGGTGGTCACCGCGCCGAGCAGGCTGCGCGCGGCGGCGTCCGTGTCGTACCTCGTCTGCACGAGCGTCTCGGCCGAGCCGAGCATCGCCGTGACCTTGTCGCGGATCTCGCCGAGCTTCGCGTAGCCGTAGCGGCCCGGGCACGCGGTGCTGCCGACGTCCCGGTGGCCGAAGATCGTGGGCAGGGTGACGGCCGTGCCGGCGGAGTACCTGGCCGTGCCGCCCCCCGCGGAGACCAGGCTGGTCGTGCCCCGGGGGTTGATGCCGAACAGCGAGAACTTCCAGGCGATGATCGCCGCCACCGAGTCGATCATCGGCTGGGTCGTGTCGACGACGTCGTAGTTGCCCAGCATCGAGACGCCGAAGGTGCCGGTGTTGAAACCACCGGCGTGGGCGCCGATGACGGTGCTGGCCAGTCCGCCGGAACGGCCCTCCCACAACCGGCCGAACTTGTCGACGATGACGTTGTAGCCGATGTCGCCCCAGCCCAGGCTCTTCGAGTGGTACGTGTAGATCGACCGCATGATCCCGGGCACCTGGTCGGCGGTGTAGTTGTTCGAGTCAGCGGTGTGGTGCACCGTCGCGGCCTTGATCGTCGGCGCGTACTCCGGTCCCCACGTGCGGAGGTTCTCGTCGGCGCCCCACTGGACCCGCGAGTAGACGTCCGGCATGGCCATGGCGGCGTCAGCGGTGTCCTGGATGTCCGGGGTGCCGAGCGCGCTGTCAGCGGCACTGGTGCCCGGGTCGATGAGGTCGAGCTGGACGTCGGTGGGCGAGGCTCCCGAGCGCGTCACGACCTCGACCTCGACGCCCGTGCTGGGCCCGGTCCACAGTGGCGCGGTCCCCCCGCGCTGCTCCTGCCCGGTGGCGCCGGCGCCCGTCTCGGCGTCCTCGGTGCCGATCTCCGTCCAGCCGCCCCAGTCGCCCTCGTCGTCCTGGACGCGGACCTGGACCCGCACGTCCGTGACGGCCGGGTCGTGGGCCCACGTGACGCCGACGAGCGAGAAGGAGTCGACGTCGGTCCTGGTCACGGTCAGCGTCGGCGTGGTGGCCGGCACGTCGGCGACCGGGTCCGTCGTCCCCTCCTGCACCTCCGCCGCCGGGGCGGGCGCCTCGACCGAGCCGAGGGCGACCTTCTCGGAGGACGTCTCGACCGGCACGGCCTCGGGAGCGGGTTCCGCGTAGACGGGGAGCACGAGGATGGTGCCCGACAGGGCGGTGAAGGCGATCAGTCCCGCGAACAGGCGACGCACGAAGTGGTCCTCCGGTGGTGCGGTGGGCGGTTGCGCCCCGCACGGGGGCACATCTCTCCACCAGGAGCATCGTCACGCCGTGGCCGACTCTTGAGCCGACGCGACGAACGGATTTCAGGAACTCGTCCGTCCGCCCCCGCGCGTCGCCTCTGCCCCACTGGCCTCACGGCCGCCCCACGTCAGGACCAGGGCCACCCCTGCAGCGCCTGGTGCAGCGCCGTCCGCCAGGGGCGCGGGGCCGGCAGCCGCGCGGCCCGCCAGGCGGAGCCGTCGAGCACCGAGTACGCCGGGCGCGGAGCCGGCCGCGGGAAGGCGGCCGTCGTGGTCGGGCTCACCAGTCCGGCGTCCGCCCCGACCTCCTCGTAGACCGCGCGGGCCAGGCCGAACCAGCTGACCGCGCCCTCGTCGGTGCGGTGCAGCACCGGCGGCGCCGGCTCCGGACGGGCGCCCAGGGCCACCAGGCCTGCGGCGAGATCGGCCGACCAGGTCGGTGACCCCACCTGGTCGTCGACCACGGAGACCGGCGCGCCGGACAGGGCGCGCCCGGCCATGGTGCGGACGAAGTTGGCGCCGTGCGCGCCGTAGACCCACGACGTGCGGACGACGGTGGCCTCGCCGCCCGCGGCCGCGACCGCCCGCTCCCCCGCCGCCTTGGTGCGCCCGTAGGCCGAGCGGGGCGCGACCGGCGCGTCCACCGGGTACGGCCCGGTCGCCGTGCCGTCGAAGACGTAGTCGGTGGAGACGTGCACCAGCCGCCCGTGCCCGGCCAGCTCCTCGGCCAGCCAGCCGGGGGCCCGGCCGTTGACCAGCAGGGCGGTGGACTCGTCTGTCTCGGCGGCGTCGACGGCGGTGTAGGCGGCGGCGTTGACCACCACGGGCCGCTGCCCGCGGGCGCGGGCCCCGGCCAGCCACGTGCGGACGACGGTCCGCACCTGCGCCTCGTCGGTGAGGTCGAGTTCGGCGCGGCCCACCGCGGTCACCGCGTCCTGCGGTCGCCCGGCCAGGACCGCGAGGAGGTCCCCGCCCAGCTGACCGCGGGCGCCGGTGACCAGCCAGGCGGTGGTGACGGCGTCGGTCATGCCCGGGCGGTGGCGGCCGCCGCCTTGAGCGGCTCCCACCAGGCCCGGTTGTCGCGGTACCACTGCACGGTGAGGGCCAGGCCCTCCTCGAAGGTCATGCGCGGGGCGTAGCCCAGGGCCGCGGTCTTCGAGTGGTCGACGGAGTAGCGCAGGTCGTGACCGCCGCCCCGCGGGTCGACGATGTTCTCGACGTAGCTCCAGTCGCGGCCGGTCGCCTCGAGCAGCTTCTCGGTGAGCTCCTTGTTGGACAGCTCCCGGCCGCCGCCGATGTTGTAGAACTCGCCCGACCGGCCCTTCTCCAGCACCAGCTGGATGCCGCGGCAGTGGTCGTCGACGAACAGCCAGTCGCGGACGTTGGCGCCCTCGCCGTAGAGCGGCACCTTCTGCCCGTCGAGCAGGTTGGTGACGAACAGCGGGATGACCTTCTCCGGGAAGTGGTACGGCCCGTAGTTGTTGCTGCAGCGGGTGATCGAGATGTCGAGCCCGTAGGTCTTCGCGTAGGCGCGGGCGATGAGGTCGGCACCGGCCTTGGCGGCGGAGTACGGCGAGTTTGGCTCGAGCAGGTGGTCCTCGGTCCACGAGCCCTCGTCGATGGAGCCGTAGACCTCGTCGGTCGAGACGTGCACGACCCGGCGGACGCCGTGGCGCAGCGCGGCCTCGAAGACCTGCTGGGCGCCGAGCACGTTGGTCAGCACGAACTCCGACGCCCCGGAGATGGAGCGGTCCACGTGCGACTCGGCGGCGAAGTTCACCACGGCGTCGTGCCCCGGCAGGGCCGCGTCCAGGTCGGCGGGGCTGCAGATGTCGCCCCGGACGAACCGGAACCGGGGGCTGTCGGCCACCGGGGCGAGGTTGGCGAGGTTGCCGGCGTAGGTGAGCTTGTCGAAGACGGTCACCTCGGCGTCCTCGTGGCCGGGGTAGCCGCCCGTGAGCAGGGTCCGGACGTAGTGGGAGCCGATGAAGCCCGCTCCCCCGGTGACGAGCACGCGCATGGCCTCGATCCTCCCGTCGGGGTGCCCCCGGGTCATCATCCGCAGGGGTGAGGCGTGTCGCGCCCCGGTGGACGGTAGCCGCGCGTCAGGCGCCGGCAGGGGGACGGACCGGTCCCGCCTGGCCACCCTGCACCGTTGGTCCCACGCGCCCCGTGTCATGCCGTCGCGTCGCCCGCGGGGCCCGGCCGGCGACCTACCATCGCCGACAGCCTCCGAGTCGATGCCCGCTGCTGGACGACGGCGGCGAGCGGGGGGTCAGGCCCCCGGACGCGGCGTGTCGGCGCCGCCGCCCGCGCGGACCAGAGCAGACGGAAGGACGTCCCACGTGAGCCCGAAGAAGCCCGGAACCCCCGAGTCCGGCGACGGCCGGCAGCTGCCGGCCCGGCTGGACCCGCGCGCGGGCCGCCCCGGCTCCTCACGCACCGGCTCCTCCGCTGTCGGGTCGCGCCCGGCCGGCGGCGCCGCCGACGGGACCGCCGGGCCGCGCCGCACGCGCCGCGGGGCCATCGCCGGTCGCGCGGTGGCCGGCGTCCTCTCCGCGGCTCTGCTCGCCGGCTCCGGATGGGGCTGGTACCTGGGGCAGGTCGCCGAGGCCACCGTGAACCGGACCGACGCGATCCCGACCGAGGGCAACGAGGAGACCGGCAGCGCCCCCGAGGCCATGAACCTGCTGCTCGTGGGCAACGACAGCCGGGCCAACCTCACCGACGAGCAGCTGGCCGAGCTCAACGCCGGCAGCGACTCCGGGATCAACACCGACACGATGATCCTGGTCCACCTGCCCGCCGACGGCTCCCGCGCGTCGTTCGTCTCGTTCCCGCGTGACTCGTACGTGCAGATCCCCGGCTACGGCTGGGACAAGCTCAACGCGGCCTACGCCTACGGGTTCTCCGAGACGTCCGAGGACCAGCCGCTCGAGCAGCGCCAGGCCGGCGGCGCGCAGCTGCTGGTGCAGACCGTCAGCCAGCTGACGGGGCTGCAGATCGACCACTACGCCGAGGTCGACCTGCTCGGGTTCTTCAACCTGACCTCGGTCGTCGGCGGCGTCGAGGTGAACCTCTGCGCGCCCGTCGACGACTCCCGCTGGTCGGGTGCGGTGTTCCCGGCCGGCGTCCAGACGATCAGCGGCGCCGACGCCCTGAAGTTCGTCCGACAGCGCCACGGGCTGCCGCGTGGAGACTTCGACCGGATCGTGCGCCAGCAGGTGTTCATCGCCGGCGTGCTGCGCAAGATGCTCTCCGACGACGTGCTGCTCGACCTCGGCAAGCAGCGCCAGCTGGTCCAGGCGGCCTCGGAGTCGCTGACCGTGGACCAGACCCTGGACCTGTTCTCGCTGGCCGACCAGATGCAGTCGGTGACCGCCGGCAGCATCGAGTTCCAGACCATCCCCTACGTCGGCACCGACCGCGACGAGCAGGACCGCTCGATCATCCGGCTGGAGGACGAGGACACGCTGCACGCGTTCTTCAGCGAGCTGTCGGCCGAACCCGAGGCTCCCGCCGAGGAGGCCCCCGCGGCGCCGGCGACGGTCGCCCCGTCCGAGGTCACGGTGGACGTGTACAACGGCTCGGGCGTCTCCGGGCTGGCCGCGCAGGCCAGCACCCAGCTCGGGTCGGCCGGCTTCGCCGTCGGGAGCACGGGCAACGCCGACTCCTCCGACTACGACCGGACCGTCGTCCGGTTCGCCGCGGGTGACGAGGCCCTGGCCGCCACGCTCGCCGCCGCCATCCCCGGCGCGGTGACCGAGGCCAGCGACGACGCCACGTCCGGCACGGTGCAGCTGGTCCTCGGCTCGGACTTCAACGGCGTCGGACAGGCCGTCGACCCCGCCGCGCCGGCCGCGCCGGTGGAGGGCCAGGACGCGTTCACCGCGGCCGACACCGACTGCATCAACTGACGGCCGGTCCCCCGGCACACGACGGAGGGGCCCACCCCAGCGGCATTGCCGCTGGGGTGGGCCCCTCCGTCGTTCCCGGGTGGGAGCGCGCACCCGTCCCCGCACCGCGGGCCAGCGCACCGGGGGTCGCCCTCCGGGTGCGGGGCGCGAGCGCCGTGCGTGGACGAAGGCCCGGCGGTCGCGGACCGGCGCTGGCCCGGTGCAGGGCCGCGCTCAGCGGGAGGCCGGCTTCTCCACGAGCTGCAGGGACGGAGCGGCGACGCCACCCTGCCGCCGCTCCGAGGGGCGGGAACCGTCCCGGTTGCTCTCCAGGTGCGCTGCCGGGCCGGGGCGGTCACCGGCGGGCCCCGTCCGGCCCAGGCCCCCGCCGGCCTCGTGCAGCGGGCGAGGGGCGCGGCCCCGGCGACCCGGGCGTCAGGCTCCTGCAGCAGGCGTCCGGTCGCGGCGTGCCCACACGGCGGTGGCGGCCGAGACCACGAGGAGCAGGGCGCCCACCCCCACGGCCGCGGGCAGCAGCCGCGCGCCGACCGGCTCGAAGGAGATCTCGAGGTCCCCGTCCGTCACCCCGGCCGGCAGCTCCACCTGGAGGACCGAGCCGGCGAAGGCGGAGACCTCCACCGGCCGGCCGTCGAGGGTGGCCCGGAAGCCGTTCCAGTACGGCGTCCGGAACACCAGGCGGCCACCGTCGTCCCCGGTCGACACGGTGTACCGCTCGAAGGGCTCGCCACCGAGGGTGGCCACACCGTCGTTGGCGGCCGCGTCGGCGACCGAGACACCGCCGGCCGGCGCCATGCTCACCCGGCCCGGCAGCGGCTCGGGCCGCGCGTACTCGGTCCAGCCGTCGCGTCGGGACACCTCGGTCCAGTTCTGCGCGAAGTGGTCGGCGATGGCCTGGGGCACGGAGCCCTCGACGCCGAGCAGCACCCGGTTGGACGACAGGAGGTCGATCCACGGGACGTCCGAGCCCTCGGGGACGACGAGCAGTCCGGGCTGCTCGGCAGCGAGGCTGCTCTGGTAGTTGGCCGTCAGGTGTTCCTGCACGCCCTTCGGCCAGACAGCGAGGGAGCCGTACCCCGGTCGCAGATCGGCGAGCAGGTTGAGGTTGCCGCCGAGGACCCCGCGCGCCCACCCGCGGTCGTCACCGTCCTCGAAGGCGCCGAAGGCGTAGACCGTCAGCGACGTGTCGGTGGCGTAGGCGTTGTCCCGGAACCCGTCCACGGTGGTACCGACGTCGTAGCCGTTGGTGTGGGGACGGTAGATCGCCACACCTTCCTGCTGGGATCCGAGGACGAGCGCTTCGTACCGCTCCTGGACGGCCGCCTGGAGGCCGAGCTGGATCACGAGCGGTGACGCGCACGCCAGCACCACCACGACGGCGGCGACAGGCCGGGCCCACAGGCGTGTTCGAAGCGGATCGCGGTGAGGGGAGGAACGCACGAGGAGCACGACAGCCACGAGGGCCACCGCGGCGACGACCAGGCTCACGCCGTGCCACCGCCAGAACACCGGCGCCCGCATGACGGCGACGACGAACTGCAGGACCAGTAGTCCGGTCGCCACGGCCAACCGACGCCGCGACAGCCGCATGGCGGCGGTGAACGCGAGGACAGCCAGCAGCCCGAAGCTGATCTGGACCACCGACAGGAGCCGGAAGGGGATCCGGAAGATCAGGAAGTAGTGCGGCAACTGGGTCCACAAGACCGCGGTCACCCACAGCGCCGCCGCCGTGACGACACCGGGGCCGCGCACCGCCCGTCGCCAGTCCACGAGCGCCAGCAACGGCAGCGCGATCACGGCCGTGCTGAAGATCGGGACGTTGGGGAAGTTCAGCAGGGTGGTGCCACCGAGGAAGATGTCGAGCACGTTGGTCCCTCCCCCCGCGGCACCGATCGTCTCCTCGGCCGGCAGGCGCCACATCCACGGGGCGACGTCGAGGGCGTTGGCGAGGGTGGGGATGCTCAGCGCCGTGCCGGCGAGGAGTGCGAGGACGGTCGCCCACGTCCGTCGCTCCCGGAGCACGCGCCGCCCGGACGCGCGCCAGCGCTCGTGGGCCTGGCAGATCACGAGCACCGGCAGCAGCGGCAGGATGTAGGGGTTGCCGGCGCACACCACCGCGGCCGTTGCGAGCCCGACGCCGACCACGCCGTACCAGCGTCGCGAGCTCAGTGCGGCCCACAACCAGATCAGCGCCGCGAGGCTCCACATCGACGGGGCCCACGCGGGTCCGTACCACAGGAGGAACCCGCTGGTCGCGACCCCGATGGCAGTGGCCACGGCGAGCACGGGACGTACCTGGTGGTTCAGCAGGAGCGCGAGCGTCGCCGCCCCGAGGACCAGCACGGACGACCAGCCGTGCACCGTGGCTACGAGCAGCAGGTCCTGCTGTCCCCCGGCCCAGAGCATGAACGGCCACCGGATGACGTCCAGTGCCCCGTTCTGCATGTCCGCCGTCAGGTTGCCCGCCATGCCCTGGTCGGGGTCGAGCAGCGGGAGGGAACCCCCGGAGAGCTGTCGCCCGAGCCACCAGTACATCGGCATGAACTGGATCTGCGCGTCGTCGAACCAGAAGAAGCGGGGGACGAACGCCCTCAGTACCTCGAGCAACCCCAACTGGACGACCAGGTAGACCGGCAGCGCCCACAGCCCCGGCCGGGTGTGACGCCGGGACGCCGGAGCAGTCCACGCGTCGTGCGCAGGGTCTGCCGTCAAGCCGGAGTCTGCGTCGTCTGCCTCGTGGCCGGCAGCGGCGATCGAGGGGGACAGGCTCATCGGGACTCCGTTCGAACACGCACGTGCGGGAAGCCCGACCGACGACGCGGGGCCGAGACGGGCCTCCGGGCCCTGCCGGGAGCACGAAGCTGATCCGGAACGACGATAACCAGAGAACGCGAGCAGCCGACCGGCGCTGTGGCGGGTGGGGCGACTGACGTCGGAGGGGCGGAACGGACGCGTGCACCGCGGTCGGATGCGCGTGTGACGGACGGTGCAGGACACCGCTGCTGAGTACCGGCATCGGTCACAACCGGTCTCTCTCCGTCTCTGTTTCGTTACACTTCGACTGCACAGCAGGTCAGGTGGACGTGGTTCGACTCCACGCCGAGCACCTCCTGCGACGACGCGGCGAGGGTGACCCCAGGGCGCCTCCGAGAGCCGACCGGTGGAGCCATGGCTCCGGTGGGCCGCCGACCGAGACGACGAGCACCGGGCCCGCGGGGCCGCGCGGACGTGAGATGAGGGCAGCGTGGCGGTTCACGGAGACACGACCATGGAGCGGCCGGGAGCAGGTGAGCGCTCGTCGGACGGCGGCCTGACGCCCCCACCGCACGCGCCCCACGACACCCTGCTGCGCGAGCGGACCCCCCTCCCCCCACCGCCCCGCGACAAGGCCGCCGGCGTCCGGGTCGAGATCCAGGCCCTGCGCGCTCTCGCGGTCTCCCTGGTCGTGCTCTACCACGTCGTCCCCGTCCGCTTCCCGGGCGGCTACGTGGGCGTCGACGTCTTCTTCGTCGTCTCGGGCTTCCTCATCACCGGCCACCTGCTCCGCGAGGTGGAGCGGACCGGGCGGATCCAGCTGGCGCGCTTCTGGGCCCGGCGGGCACGCCGGCTCCTGCCCGCCTCGTTGCTGGTGCTGCTCGCCTCTGCCGCCGCCACGGTCATCTGGGTTCCGCAGACCTACTGGCAGCCCTGGCTGCGCGAGGTCGGCGCCTCGGCGCTGTACCTCGAGAACTGGCTGCTGGCCGGGGACGCGGTCGACTACCTGGCCGCGCACAACGTCGCCTCGCCGGCGCAGCACTACTGGTCGCTGGCCACCGAGGAGCAGTTCTACCTGTTGTGGCCGCTGCTCGTGATCGGGTCGGTGTGGCTCGCGCTCCGTCTGGGCGTCCACCGGCGCGCCGCGATCGGCGCGGTGTTCGGCGTGCTCACCCTCGGGTCCTTCGCGTACTCCCTCTGGACCACGCAGACCTCCCCTCCGGACGCGTACTTCACCACTCCGGCCCGCGCCTGGGAGTTCGGTCTCGGGGGCCTGCTGGCCCTGTGGGCGGCCACTCCCCCCGCGGGGCGCGACCACCTGCGGGCCGTCGTCTCGTGGGCCGGATTCGGCGCCATCGCGGTTGCCGCGTTCTCCTACACCGGCGCGACGCCGTTCCCTGGCACGGCCGCGCTGCTCCCGGTGCTGGGGACCGTCGCGGTCATCTGGGCGGGCGCGCCGCGCGGCGACTGGAGCCCGACGAAGCTCGCCGACTTCGGCCCCGTCCGGTTCCTCGGGGACATCTCCTACTCCGCCTACCTGTGGCACTGGCCGCTGGTGGTCGTCCTCCCGTTCGCGCTCGGCCACGACCTGGGGATGACGTCGAAGGCCGGCATCCTGGTCGTGACCGTCGTCGCCGCCTGGGCCACCAAGGTCTGGGTCGAGGACCCGGTCCGCACCGGCACCCCCCTGGCCCGCCGGGGCACCGGCACGACGTTCCTGGCGACCGCTGTCGTCACGGCCCTGGTGGTCGGCGTGGCGGCGGGCGGCTGGTTCTACGTCAAGGTGCAGGTCGACCAGGCTCGTGCGGCCGCCGCAGCGTTCGCGGCTGGCGGCGATCCGTGCTTCGGAGCCGGTGCCATGGACGCCGACCGCGGCTGCGGGGACCCGTTCGCCTGGACCGACACGGTGGACACCACGTTCGCCAAGTCGGACCTCTCCGCGGGCATGCCATGCCTCCAGGGCGGGACGAACACCGAGGTGAAGACCTGCCGCTACGGCGCCCCGGACGCCACCGAGACCGTCGCGCTCGTGGGCGACTCACACACCGCGAGCCTCTACGAGGCCTTCCAGGAGGTCGCTGACGAGCGCAACTGGGCGGTGGTCACCTACGTCAAGGCGGGATGCCCGGCGCTGGGCAGCGACCGCATGCTCGGGGTGAACATGCCGCTGGACGAGCCCGCCTCGTGCGCCACCTGGTCGCGGGACGCGCTGCAGCAGATCGCGGCGGACGACTCGATCACGCGGGTGTTCACCAGCTACCGCAATGACATCTACAAGTGGGTGCAGGACGACGGGACGCTCCGCGACGGCATCCCCGTCGAGGCGGCCCAGGCGCCGCTGCGGGCATTGGCCGACGCGGGCAAGCAGGTGCACGTGGTCCGTGCCGTGCCGACGACCGGCGGCGTGCACCTGGGCCCGGAGCTGCGCACCCTGGAGTTCGGGGTCCCGGACTGCATCGCCACCGCCGGCGCGACCGACGACCCCTGCGCCGGACCGCGGGACGTCCGCGTGGCCGACGACCACCTCGCCGATGCCGCCCTCGCCATGGACGACGACCGGGTGTCGGTGATCGACCTGACCGACGCGTTCTGCGACGAGCAGACCTGCCACGTGCTGATCGGCGGTGTGGTCGTCTACTTCGACGGGAGCCACATCACGAGCACCTTCTCCCGCACGCTGGGCCAGTTCCTGGACCGCCAGCTGTAAGCGGGCGACGCCTCGACCAGACGACGCCGCCTCCCGGACCCGTGAGTCCAGGAGGCGGCGTCGTCGTGTGCGGGGCCTCCGCTCAGACGGGACGGCCCGTCGCCTGGTAGGCGGCCAGCTCCTCCGGTGTCCCGAAGCAGTAGAAGTCGCCCCGGACCAGGCCGACGCGGCGGCCGGAGTCGATCAGCTCGTTGAAGATCAGCGACACGTAGTACTCCGGCATGGCCGCGTCGATCTGCTTGGCCATCAGCCGGTCCGCCGCGTCGAGGAACACCCGCGCGGAGGTGAAGGAGTAGACGCCCATTAGCGCGTCGGAGGAGATGGCCTGCTTCTCCGCCGTCCGGACGACGAGACCGTCCGTGCCGACCTCCGCGAAGCTGTAGCGCGGCTCGGTCGAGCGGAAGGACAGCAGCAGGCCGTCGAGGTCGCCCTGCTCGACCGCCTTCTGCAGCGCCCAGAAGTACTCGGCACTGTCGAACGCGATGTCGCAGTCCATGATCACCAGCGGCTGGTCCGGGTCCAGCCGGTCGCGGGCCTCCAGGCACGTCTCGACGGCGCCGCGGGTGTCGTGGTCCAGCAGCACGATCCGTGCCGCCGGCTCGGCGGCGAGCACCCGGTCGGCCAGGCCGTGCTCGGCGTCGTCGTCGGCACGGACGACGACGGTGACCGTCTTGTCCCCCGCCCACGCGTCGAACGACCGCAGCGCGCGCTGGAACATCGGGGCACCGTCGACCTCGATGAGGGGCTTGGGCGTGGTGACGCCGACCTTGCGGAAGCGCGTCCCGAGCCCGCCCATCGGCATGAGCACCTGCAGGGTGGCCATCAGTGCACCTCGTCCCACTCGTAGTCCCGGTCGGGCGCCGGGTCGGAGGTCTGCCGGCCCAGCCGCCACAGCGCGAGGTTGCGCAGCGCCGTCCGGAAGATGTTCCAGTTCCGCGCGTTGGACACCTGGTCCTCCTCGCGCCAGGTGATCGGCACGTAGGCGAACCGGACCCCGCGCGCCACCAGGTCGAGGATCAGCTCGTAGTTGAACGTCAGGTGGTTGGCGAAGCGCAGGTACCTCGCCGGGTCCAGGTCGCGCAGGGCGAAGAGGTTCAGGCCCGAGCCGAGGTCCTGCAGCGGGCGCAGCGCGAGGGCGCTGTAGACGCCGTTGAGCACCCGGTTCCCCCAGACCCGCTTCGCGTCGTAGCCGTGCAGCCGCGACCGGCGGCTGAAGCGGGAACCCAGCACGGTCTGCGTCTCCGGGTGCGCCTCGGCGTGGTCGAGGAGCAGGGCGACCTCGTCGCTCTTGGCCTGGTTGTCCCCGTGCAGGATCACCACGTGGGTGTGCCCCGCGGTCCGCGCGTGCTCGAAGGCGACCTTGTGGGTGCCGCCCAGGCTGTTGTTCTGCCGGTTGCGGAACACCCGCAGGTTCGGCAGCCGCCCCGTGCGCTTGTACTCGAGCGCCCGCTCCAGCGTGTCGTCGGTGCTGCGGTTGTCGATCACCCAGATCTCGTCGACACGGGCAGCGACGTCGGCGGTGATCTCGTCGAGCACCCGGCCGATCTGCGGCGCGCAGTTGTAGGCCGGGATGGCGATCACGGGGTTCACCGGGCGAGTACCTCCTGCTTCCTCGGCTCGATGCCGAAGACGTCGTCCTCCTGGACCGGCGGGTCGTACTGGTCCAGGAAGCGGTTGAGCGCCTGGATGCAGACGCCGTAGTACTTGAGCACCGTCCCGGAGTTGATCGCGACCCGGTGCGTCAGCATGCGGCCGTAGAACAGCCCGACGTGGAACAGCACCGCACGCTGCTCGGCGACGGTGAGTCGGCGCGGCATGACCTCGGTGGCCACGTGGTCGGCGAGCTCGTCGTAGCGGGCCGACCGGGCGTCCCGGTAGGTGATCTCGGGCAGGCCGCCCTGCTCGCCGAGCACGACCGGGTCCTCGTCGTCGTTGAGGAACTCGTAGCCGTACAGCAGCGACTGCATGTGCCGCGCGAAGTCGATGACCGGTCCGCGCAGCTGGTTGTCGTCGGACGGGTCGATGATCAGGACGTCCCGCGAGGGCAGGTCCACGAGGATGTTGTCCACCGTGAGGTCCCCGTGGATCTGCGCCGACGAGCGGAAGGTGGCCAGGTCGTCCCAGGCCGTCTCGTGGCTCTGGATCCGGGCCAGCACACGGTCGAAGTTGTCCAGCTCCCGCCCGTTGACCACGATCCGCTCGCCCTTCAGGGCCTCGGCGAGCGCCGGGTGCGACTCGGCGGCCGCACGGACGCGCATGACGAAACGCTCGCTGACGTAGTCGTCCCGGACGTCGGGCCGGTGCTCGAGGGCACCCACCGCGTAGACCCGGTCGTACATGTAGGCCCAGACCTGGTCGAGCTTGGCCGCGCTCTCGGAGAACGAGTTCTCGTGCACGTACTCGAACAGGGGCACGCTGCTCGGCCGGTACTCCAGGTCGATCGCGTAGTGGTCGGCGGCGTGCTGCTCGCGCAGCACGGTGACCAGCTCGCGGTGGTCGGCGCGCTCGGCCAGCCAGTCGTACTGGTTCTTCAGCCGGTGGGCGTACTCCGGCGGGACCATCTTCTTGACGAACAGCTCGCCGTCGCCGCTGGTGGCCAGCAGGGTGACGGCGTTGGACCCGCCCTTGAAGAAGCGGACCAGGCTGACGTTGCCGTTGACCTCCAGGCGGTGCATCACCTGGCTGAGCCGCTGCCGCTGGAAGTACGCGTCGAGGAAGTGGGTCATCGACCCGGAGATGTCCTGGTCGCGGCCCAGCTTGTTGACGTAGCCGTCGGACGGCGCCAGCTCGGCGCCGGCGAGCGGGGCGCTGGTGTTCCGGGCCCAGTTGACGAACAGCGCGACGACGGCCACGAGGACGACCGGGACGTTGAGGACCACCCAGGACGCCGCGGCGAAGAGCGCGACGGTGCCCCCCTCGAGCGCGGTGCTGCCCTCGATGAAGGCCCGCATGCTCTCGGTGTAGCCGCCGGGTGCCCCGTTGCCGACGCTGGGACTCACGACCCCGGCGGGCGCGGCGGTGGCGACCAGCGCCGCACGGCCGCCCAGCGCCGGGAAGACGGTGAAGGCGACCATCGCCGCGGCGGCCACGTAGCAGGCCCACGAGCTCAGCGTGAGGACGCCGTAGCGGGCCAGCTGGCGGCGCTGGCGGAAGAACCGCTGGAACCCGAAGATCACCGACCACAGCTTGAACCGGGCCCGGTTCTCCAGGTCGTGGTTCAGCCAGCTGGTCGCCTGCCACGCCACCCGCATCAGCAGGGTGTTCTCCCGCACCAGTGCGGCGAACGACGCGATGAGCAGCACCGACACGGCCAGGGCCACGGCCGCGGCGATCGGGACCACGCCGAGGTCCGTGCTGCCGACGACGGCCAGCAGGACCAGGAAGGCCACCGACACCAGGACGACGTCGATCAGCCGCTCGAGCACGACGGCGAGCAGCGTGTACAGGAAGCTGATCCGCAGCGTCTTGGCGACCAGGTAGGACCGGACGACCTCACCGATCCGCAGCGGCCACACCAGGTTGAACAGGTAGCCGATGGACAGGTGCCGGAACTGGCCGGCCAGGCTGCCGCGGCGGACGTTGTCGATCGGCACCTTGGTGCGCGCCGCCCGCAGGACGTGCCCGGCGACCTGCACCCCGGAAGCGGCCAGGAGCACGGCCCAGCCGGCCCCGGACAGCCCCGAGGACAGGCGGTCCCACATGTCGGTCAGGGACGGCCAGGTCAGCACCGTGAACCCGGCGAGGGACAGCAGCGCGACGACGATGAGGGCCAGCCGGCCGCGGGAGTAGCGAGGGAACATCAGAAGTGCGGTACCTCGAGGACGGTGAGCCCGGCGGCGAGTGCCGCCTGACGGCCGGTCTCGGAGTCCTCGAACGCCAGGCCGTCGGCGGCGTCGACGCCGAGCTCGGCCAGCGCCTTGAGGTAGCCCTCCGGATCGGGCTTGCTGCGTGCCACGTCGTCGCCCCAGACCACGACGTCGAAGAGCTCCCGGAGCCCGTGGGCGGCCAGGATCTGCTCGCCGTTACCGGACTTCGCGGTGCTCACCAGCGCCGTCCGGTGGTTGGGGGCGACGAGCCTGAGGAACGCCACCAGCGCGGCGTTGGCGGTGGTGCGGTCGAGCAGGTCCGCGTACAGCGTGCTCTTGGCCGACCGGATGGCATCGACGGCGGCGCCGTCGATGCCTGGCAGCAGGTCGGGGATGAAGTCCCGCGAGTCCCGGCCCCACGTCGTCTCGAACTGCTCGGGGGTCAGCTCGTGCCCGGAGGCTGCGAAGGCGCCGCGATAGGCCTCGTAGTTGGCCTCCCGGGTGTCGACGAGGGTGCCGTCCAGGTCGAACAGCAGCGCCCGGACCGTGCCCACGTGCCTGCCCATCTGCGAATTCCCCAGCCTTGCGTCGATCACCGCGTCCCCTCTCGAACCACGACCGTCCGGTCCTCGACGGGACGGTCGACGGTGGACCCGGCGGCGCGCCCGGCACGCCGGAAGATCACCTTGCTGAACACGAAGTTGGCCGCGAAGGAGAGGGGCAGCGACACCAACTTACAGAGGAACGGCGCCCACCCCGTCGTGCCGTGGAGGACCTCGATCAGCACGGAGAAGGCGGCGATCGAGAAGGCGTACCAGGCCACGAAGGCGGCGAAGGACGCCCCGGACCGCCCGCTGCGGAAGACGTACCTGGTCACGATCGCGTACATGACGACGACCGCGCAGCCGGAGCTGACGACGTTGGCCACGCCGGGGGGCGCGCCCAGTCGCACACCGGCCTCGAAGACCGACAGGTCCACGGTGAGCCCGATGCACGTGCCCAGCAGGAACCGGAGGGCCTCGCGGACGAGCGAGCCGAGGCGTTGCCGCACGGTCACTCCCCCTCGCGGGGCGCGAGGACGGCACGCCCGTGCCGGGCCCGGCGGTCCCCGACCACGACCGCCCCGCCGGCCAGCGCGATGACCAGCAGGCCGGTGAGGACGGCGGGCGTCAGCAGCGCGACCCCGACCGGCCGGAAGGAGATGTCCAGCCGGCCGTCGGTGACCCCCGCCGGCACGTCGATCGCCAGTGCGGCGTCCTCCACGCTGGTCACCTCGAGCGGACGGCCGTCGAGGGTCGCCTGGAGACCGGGGTAGTACGGGATCCGGAACGCGAGTCGCCCCGGGTCGTCGCCCGTCGAGACGACGTAGCTGTCCATCGGGCCGTTCGTCCGGGCGACGTCGGAGCTCCAGCCCTCCAGCGAGACGGAGACGCCACTGGCGGCCGTGATGCGACCGGGCAGGACGTCGTCGCGCTCGTACACGGTCCAGGGTCCGTCGGTCCCGACCGTGCGCCAGGCCGAGTTGAAGTGCTCGCGGATCTCCGGGGGTGCGCTGTCGTCCAGCAGGACGGTGTCGGAGGACAGCAGCTCCAGCCACGACACCTGGGTGTCCCCGGCCGGGGCGAGCAACTGCTCGGGCGTCGAGCACGTGGCGCCCTGGTAGGTCCGGCACCAGTGCTCGTTGACCCCGTCGTGCCAGACGGCGAGCGAGCCGAAGCCGGGTCGCAGCCCCGCCGCCAGGTTCGCGTTGCCCACCAGCACGCCGGAGGACCAGCCCCAGTCCGCGTCGAAGCCGAACGTGATCGCCGTCGCCGTGGCGCCGGTCAGCACCGACCGCTCCTCGTAGTCACCGGCCCGGGTGCCGAACCAGTACGCGTTGGCCAGCGCACGGAAGGGCTGCCCCCCGCTGTCCGTGCCCTCGATGGCGTCGACCCGCTCCTGGACGGAGACCATCATCTGGAGGCTCACCAGCGGCGCGATCGTCACCAGGAGGGCGACGAGGACGCCGGCCTCGCGCCGGAAGCGGGTGCCGGCGAGGTGGACGACGAGGGCGGTCAGCCCGGCCGCGGCCACGAGCAACGCGAGGACGTGCCACTTGTAGAAGACCGGCGCCCGGAAGCAGGCCAGCAGGAACTGGGCCAGCACGATCCCCGCCGCCACGCGCACCCGGGTGCGGGTCACCCGGCGGGCGGCGACGAGGGCGATGAGGACCAGCGCCGGCAGGAAGACCTCGGCGACGACGACGTAGCGGACCGGATAGCGGAAGATCGCGACGGTGGTCGGCAGCTGGGTGGCCACGACGGCACCGACGTAGACCAGCCCGGCCGGGACGACACCGCGCGCGGCGACCGCGCCGCGCCAGTCGACGAATGCGAGGGCGGGCAGGGCCACGAGCATGGTCGCCATGGCGGGGACCAGGCCGATGTTGCCGCTCCACGCGTTGGTCTGGCCCATCAACGTCGCCCCGCCGAGGACGACGTCAGCGAGGTTGGAGACGGCGAAACCGACGTTGCCGATCACCGGGTCGCCCTCGGGCCGGCCCATGACGCTCGAGAGCTGCACCGCGGTCAGCAGGGTCGGGAGGGCGACGATGCAGCCTCCGACGGCGGAGACGGCGCGGACGACGAGGTCCCGGTCCAGCACACCGCGCCATGCGCCGGCCGCCCGTCGGCGCTCCACGAGGTGGCCGACGACGAGCAGGACGACGAAGAACAGGACATAGGGGTTGCCGGACGTCAGCAGCGCCCAGCTGGCCACACCCACCACCAGCACGCCCGGCGCACCCCGGCCGACCAGCCCGAACCAGAACCAGGGCAGCCAGGCCACGCTCCACAGGAGCGGCCACCACGAGCTGCCGTACCACAGGAAGAAGCCGCTGGACGCCGTCCCGACCGCACCGGCGACGGCCAGCACCACGGGGACGCGGTGGGTGAGCAGCACCGCCAGGGAGCCCAGCCCCAGCCAGGTGACCGAGACCGCCCCGAAGAGGAACGAGACGACGAGGAAGTCCTCCGACGTCGCCGCCAGTGCCTGCATGAGCCAGTGCAACGGGTCCAGCCCGCCGTACTGCATGTCCCCGAGGACGTTGCCGCCCATCCCCTGCTCGGGGTCGAGGATCGGCGGCCGGCCACCCTGGGCGTTGCGCCCGAGCCACCACATCATGGGCAGGAACTGCGCCAGCGAGTCGTCGAGGTAGAAGAAGCGCGGCGCCGTTCGCGCCAGCGCGAGCAGCACGAGTCCCTGGAGGGCCAGGTACGAGACGACGGCCGTCAGCACCGTCCGGCCGGACCGGTGCCGGCGGACAGGAGGGGCGCCCTCGGGTGGGGTTGCCACCGGGACGCCGTCCCGCTCACCGACCGACACGTCGAGCACGTCCTGCGACCTCTCGTAGTGGGACAACGCAGAGCACCTGTCGGGTGCACCGGGACCGGCACACACGCACTCCCGCAGAGGGGTGCCTGTCCCCGGATCCGTCCGGACCTCAGGCGGCGGCTCGAGCCGCCCGCCACACCAGCTCGGCACCGGTGGGTGCCTCTGAGCCCCAGGACGAACTGTAACCGCGGAATCACGGCGCGGGGCCGTTTCGCCGGGACGGGTGCCACGCTCTCCCCATGGACCACACGCGACCCGCCGAACTCCTCGCCGCCACGCTGCGCCGCGACGCCGCGGCGCCCCTCGTCACGTACTACGACGACACCACCGGCGAGCGGGTGGAGCTGTCCGGCGCCACGCTGGCCAACTGGGTGGCGAAGACGGCCAACCTGCTGCAGGACGAGTTCGACGTCACCGCGGGCAGCACCGTGGCCGTCGCGCTGCCGGTCCACTGGCAGACGGCGGCGGTGCTGCTGGCGGTGTGGAGCTGCGGCGCGACGGTGCTCGACACCGCGGCGGAGGACGACGGCCGGCTGGACGGCGCCGACGTCGTCCTGGCCGCGCATGACCGGCTGGCCCCGCTGGAGGAGCAGGACCTGCCCGAGCTGCTGGGCCTGTCGCTGCACCCGCTGGGCCTGGGCATGACCGGGTACGCCGGCCCGGCCCGCGACTTCGCGCTCGAGGTGCGCGCGCACGGCGACGTCTTCACCCCGTGGCAGCAGCCGGACCCGGCCGCGCCGGGGCTGCTGCTGGGTGGGCTCGAGCTGACCCTGGGCGGGTTGGTGGCCGCCGCCCGGGAGCTGGCCGGCCGGCTGGAGCTGACCGCCGGTGACCGGGTGCTCGTCGACGAGCGCACCGCCGGCGAGGCCGGCCCGGTGGCGTGGCTGCTGGCCCCGCTGGCCGCCGGCGCCTCGATCGTGCTCGTCCACGCGGCCGTGCCCGGGACGCTGGCCGCCCGCGCGGCGTCCGAACGGGTCACGGCTACGCTCGGCTGCACGATCGAGGGCATCCGCGAGCTGGGCCGCCCCGCCTGACGCAGTCGCGCCCAGCCGCCCGGACGGACGGTGGTTCCTGCATGGACAAGGTGGTGGAGAGTGCGGCCGCGGCGGTGGCCGACATCCCGGACGGTGCGGTGCTGGCCGTGGGCGGGTTCGGGTTGTGCGGGATCCCGTACGCGCTGATCGACGCGCTCCTGGAGCG